>NZ_JBQOUX010000021.1:0-84497 GCF_052216785.1 Streptomyces sp. JW3
CGGGCCGACCGAAATACACGGCGTGACCTGCGAGTTCCGGTCCGTTGATCGGCTACACCACTCGGCGGGACGCCATCCGGAGAAGCACGCCAAGACCATCGAGGAGTGGTGCCCGAGCCTTTTCCCAGGGCTCCTGCAAACCCCCGCCTACGCGCGTGCTGTTGTCCTGGCGACTCACCCGCAAGCCCTGGACGAGGAGGTGGAGCCGAAGGTCAGCGCCCGGATGGCACGCGCCAGACTCTTCGAGGAGGACCATCACGTCCCGTCGTACTGGGTAATCCTGCACGAATCCTTGCTGCTGGACGCGATCCTGCCCGCGCGGGAGATGGCGGAACAACTCGACCAAGTGGCGGGGCTGGCCGCGCGGCGGCGCATCGTTCCGCAGGTGCTGCCGCGGACTTGTAGCCCGCACCCCTTCATGGTCGGCACGTTGATGTTCATGACCTTCCCGGACGCGCCGCCACTCGTCTACACAGAGTCTCTGCACACCGGATTCACCATCGATGATCCGGCGCTCGTGGAGGAGTACCGCAAGTCGTACGATCGGCTCAGGGCCGTCGCGCTGTCACCGGAGGCGTCCCTGGCCCTGATCGAGGCAGCGGCAGAGGACTACCGAAATGGCAAGCAGGCGGGACGACTTGAGTGACGCGCGCTGGAGGAAGAGCAGCTACAGCAACGGCAGTGGAGGCAACTGCGTCGAGGTAGCCCACGGAGTGCCCGGCCTCGTCCCCGTCCGGGACTCCAAGGTCCCGGACGGACACGTCCTCTTGCTCACCGCCCCCGCCTGGGCACCGTTCATCACGGCGCTCAAGGCCCGCTGACGGCGGCGTTACTCGAACGTCCAGGAGGCTCGGGCCCCCGGCCCGACCGCCAGCGTCGAGTTGCCGATCCGCCGCACCTGCCGCTCCGCCACCGGACGGTTCAGCGCGAAGCCGATGTGCCGCAGGCCCGCTTCCGCGCGCGGCACGGCGTCCAGCCGTACCTTGGTCATGCCGTCGTCGGCGACGACACCGCCGCCCGCCAGGTCCCGCACCGCGAACCCGCCCGCGCGCAGCAACGGCACCGTGTCCGCGAGGTCGGCCGGGGTCACGCCGAGGCGGATGGCGGTGACGTCCCGCATCAGGTGATCCTGGTAGGCGTCGGACAGGTACCGCTCCCGGCCCACGTCGCCCGGCCCGCTCGCCGGCTCCGTGTTGCCGCGCGGGTCGGCGAAGTACTCCGGCCGGTACTCCATCCCCCACGCCCCGAAGGCGTCGTACTGCGTGTCGGTGAACACCGCGTCGAACCACGGCACCGGCACCCCGTCCCCGAAGTCCCGGGTCTGCTGGAAGGCGACCGGCTCGGGGACGCCGTAGTCCGGCAGCCGGTCGACGGCCTTCGCCAGGTCGCCGGCCCGCTCGGCCGACACCCCCAGCCCGGCGGCGCCCAGCGCCCCGTCGGGCCCGGCCAGGTCACCCACCCCGAACAGTTCGACGTACGTCTCGCGCCCCATCAGATAACGCCCGGTCCAGGTCTGCCCGTCCGCCCCGGTCGTGGTCCGCACCTGGAAGTTGGCGAACTCGCGCAGATAGGCGGAGTCCTCGATCGCGTCGGCGGTCTCCCGGTCCAGCACCCCGTAGGCGTGGTTGAAGTACAGCAGCGGTTCCCGTCCGGCGTCGGCGGCCCCCGCCGTCGCGCCCGCCGCGACCACCCCCGTAAGTGCCACGGCGAATGTCATGACTACTCGTATCATTCCGCGAAGCAGCATGAGGGGCAGGGTAGTTGGGGCCCCGGCGCCGCGTCCGGCGGTTACGCGCGCGCGGTCGCCTCCGCGCTCCAGCTCGCCAGCAGCCGCAGCGCGTCCGCCGACGCCGAGCCCGGCTCCGCGTGGTACGTGATCAGGGACTGGTCCGCGTCGTCCACCAGGCGGAACGTCTCGAAGGACAGGGTCAGCTCCCCGACCACCGGATGCCGCATCCGCTTGACGCCGTGGCTCTTCTCCTTCACGTCGTGCGCCGCCCACAGCCGCCGGAACGTCTCGCTCTTCACCGACAGCTCCCCGACCAGCGCGGCCAGCTGCGGATCGTCGGTGTGGCAGCCGGCGTCCATCCGGAGGAAGCCGACGATGTCCGCGGCCTTCCCGTCCCACTCCAGGAACAGGTCGCGGTAGTCCGGCCGCAGGAACACCAGCCGGGCCCAGTTCCGCTCCCGGGCCGGCATCCGGTCCCAGCCGCCGAACAGCGCCGAGGCCATGCTGTTGTAGGCGAGGACGTCGGTGCGCCGCCCGGTGACGTACGCCGGGACCGTGTCGAACGAGTCCAGCAGCTGCCGCAGCGCCGGGCGGACCTGCTGGGCCCGCGCCGCCGCCTGCCGGTGCCGCTGCTGCTTCGGCTTCGCCAGGTGCGTCAGATGCGCCCGCTCCGCGTCGGACAGCCGCAGCGCGCGGGCGATGGCGTCCAGCACCTCCGCCGACACGTTCCGCCCGTTGCCCTGCTCAAGGCGGGTGTAGTACGCCACGGACACCCCGGCGAGCTGCGCCAGCTCCTCGCGCCGCAGCCCCGGGACCCGCCGGGCCCGCCCGTACGAGGGCAGCCCGACGTCCTCCGGCTTCAGCCGGGCCCGCCGGGTGCGCAGGAACTCGCTCAGCTCGGCACGCTGGTCCAGGCCCGGGCCGGCCTCGGGTACGGAATCGGGCGATACGTCCATGCGATCCAGTATTCCTGGTCGTAGGCACCGGAGCCTGACCCTGCCAGTGGTACGCACGGCGGACGTACGCAAAACCGTGGTCTGGGTGGCCGTCCGTCCGGTCGGCACGCTGGAGGGCGTACCCAAGCACCACTACGAGGAATTCCGGAGAACCCGGCATGACCACTGTCGCCGCGTACGCCGCCCCCGCCGCCAAGGCTCCGCTGGAGCGCACCACCATCGAGCGGCGGGACGTCCGTGAGCACGACGTGCTGATCGACATCCAGTACGCCGGAATCTGCCACTCCGACATCCACCAGGCCCGCGAGGGCTGGGGCGAGGCCATCTTCCCGATGGTGCCCGGCCACGAGATCGCCGGTGTGGTCTCCGAGGTCGGCCCCGGCGTGACGAAGTTCAAGGTCGGCGACCGGGTGGGCGTCGGCTGCATGGTCGACTCCTGCCGCGAGTGCGAGAACTGCAAGGCCGGCCAGGAGCAGTACTGCGTCAAGGGCAACATCGGCACCTACAACGCCATCGGCCACGACGGTGAGCCCACCTACGGCGGCTACGCGCAGAAGGTCGTCGTCGACGAGGCGTTCACGGTCCGCATCCCGGACGGCCTGTCCCTCGACGAGGCCGCCCCGCTGCTGTGCGCCGGCATCACCACGTACTCGCCGCTGAAGCGGTTCGGCGCCGGCCCCGGCAAGAAGGTCGCGGTGATCGGGCTGGGCGGCCTCGGCCACATGGCCGTCAAGATCGCGCACGCGCTCGGCGCCGAGGTGACCGTGCTGTCCCAGTCGCTGCGCAAGAAGGACGACGGCCTCAAGCTGGGCGCCGACCACTACTACGCCACCAGCGACCCGGCCACCTTCACCGAGCTGGCCGGCACCTTCGACCTGATCGTCTCCACGGTCTCGGCGCCGCTCGACTTCGGCGCGTACCTGGGCCTGCTGACGGCGGAGGGCACCCTGGCCAACGTCGGCGCCCCCGAGGAGCCGATCTCCCTCAACCTGTTCTCCCTGATCGGCGGCGGCAAGACGCTGGCCGGTTCGATGATCGGCGGGATCGCGGAGACCCAGGAGATGCTGGACTTCTGCGCCGCGCACGGCATCGGCGCGGAGATCGAGCTGATCGAGGCCAGCCAGATCAACGAGGCCTACGAGCGGGTCCTCGCCAGCGACGTCCGCTACCGCTTCGTGATCGACACGGCGACGATCTGACCCCGGCCGGCCGGCCGCACGGCCCTCCGGAATCGCTCGGTGTCCTCGCGCGTTGACCAGGGTGAACCGAGTCGACCGAGGACAACCGTAGAAATGGGAGGGCCGTGATGGCCGCGCAGACACAGAGGGCCGTACTGGCGGGCGGATGCTTCTGGGGGATGGAGGAGCTGATCCGCCGGCAGCCGGGCGTGACGGCGACCCGGGTCGGCTACACCGGCGGAGACGTGCCGAACGCGACGTACCGCGACCACGGCACGCACGCGGAGGCCATCGAGATCCTCTTCGACCCCGAGCGGACCGACTACCGCGCGATCCTGGAGTTCTTCTTCCAGATCCACGACCCGAGCACGAAGAACCGCCAGGGCAACGACATCGGCATGAGCTACCGCTCGGCGATCTACTACGTGGACGACGAGCAGAAGCGGATCGCCGAGGACACCATCGCGGACGTGGACGCCTCGGGGCTGTGGCCCGGCAAGGTCGTCACCGAGGTGGAGCCGGTCGGCCCGTTCTGGGAGGCCGAGCCCGAGCACCAGGACTACCTCCAGCGGTACCCGAACGGCTACACCTGCCACTTCCCGCGCCCCGGCTGGCGGCTGCCGGCCCGCGCCGAGGGCTGACCCTCACGACCCGCCTCGCGCGTCGGCGTCCCGCAGTTGCAGCAGATACGTCGCGGTGACCGAGACCGCCCGGTCCCGGTCCGCCGACAGCCGTACGAGCGCACGGGACGCCGTGCGCCCCGGGATGTCCGCGAGCGCCTGGGTGAGCCGCACCCGGGCCGGTGCGCCGGTGGTGTCGTGGGCGAGGCGGCCGACGAGCCGGGCGGCGATCCGCTCCGCCGTCGCCGGGTCGCCGGCCAGCACGCTCAGCGCGTCCGCCGCGTCGGTGTCGTTGCGCCCGGTCACGATCATGTCGACCAGGACCGGCCCGGCCGCGGCCTCGCCGCGCGTCCCGAGCGCCACCGCCGCCTGGCTACGGACGGCCGGGTCGGGGTGCCCGAGGGCGTCCCGCAGCCGGGCGCCGGCCTCCGCACCGGGTATCCCGGCCAGGCACCGGACGGCCCGTTCGCGCACCGCGGCCACCGGTGAGCCCAGGCCCTCGGCCAGCAGCGCGCTGCTGTCGTGGCCCGAACGCGCCAGCGCCCACCGCAGGGCCCCGGCGACATGGGGGTCCGGCTCGCTCAGCACCGCCTCGACCAGGGCCTCCACCGGCACCGGCGCCTCGTCGACCGAGGCGAGCGCGGCCCGCTGACGCGCGGCGGCACTCTCCGCCCCCAGCCCCCGGAGCACCGCGACGACCTGGAGGACGTCCTCCCACCCGGCCGGCTCGGCGGCCCCGATCCGGCGCAGCCGGGTGAGCAGCTCGGTCTCCGCCGCGATGCGTTCCCGGGTCTGCCGGACGAGGTCGTCGACCAGCGCCGACGGCGCGAAACCGGGGTCGTCGAGCGCGCGTCCGATCTCCCGCAGCGACAGCCCCAGCGACCGCAGACTCTCGATGTGGAAGATCCGCCGGATGTCCGCATCGGAGTACTCCCGGTAACCCGAGCCCGTCCGCCCCGCGGGCCGCAGCAGCCCCAGCGACTCGTAGTGCCGGAGCATGCGGGCACTGACCCCGGAGCGCCGCGCCACCTCACCGATCAGCATCCCTCAACCGTCTCCCCCGAGGGCCACGATCCGCTTCGCCTCCTCGATCGCGGACTCGAACCCGGCGTCCGGGTCCCGCAGCAGCCGCTCGGTGGCGAGCGCGTGCGCCCGGACCTCCGGATCGGGGCCGGCGCCCGCGTCCCGCAACACCGGCACGACCACCTCGCCCAGCGCCGCCAGCGCCCGGCTCAGACTCAGCCGCGTCTCCCGCCCACCGCGCCCGAGCCGCGTCGCCAGCACCGCCGCCAGCTCCGGCTCCGCACCCTGGGGCACCAGCAGCACCGCGGCCCGCCAGGCACTGCGCGCCACCTCCTCGTCGGCGTCGGTCAGCAGCTCCCGGGTGATCGCCGGCCACGCCCGCCGGTCCCCGATCTTGGACAGCGTGTGCAACGCCTGACTCCGCGCCCGCGCCCGCTCCGAACCCGCCTCCCGGACCAGCGCGGGCAGCGTCAGGGCCACCGGATGCCGGGTGAGCGCCCAGGTCAGCATGTCGCGGACGAAGAACTCGTCCTCGACGGCACAGCGCTCGACGAGCGCGCCGACGTACGCCGGATCCGGCGCCGTACCGACCGCCAGCGCGGCCCGCAGCCGCACGGCGGCACGATCGTCCGCCAGGGCCCGGAGCGCCTTCGGCACCTCCGAGTCCGGTTCGGTCATGGTCATGGTCATGGGACCCCCTTCTCGGCCTACTTGTGCCTTCTCGGCCTCCTCGGCCTTCTCGACAGGCAGTGAAAGCAGTGAAGGGCTTGTCACCGTGTCAAGGTCAACGGGGGAGGGGGAGGGGGAAGGGGAGGGGCGATGAGGGCGTCGGGTCCGCCGAAGGCTCAGTGCGGCAACGTAGCCGGACTCCCCCCGTTCGCCTCGTACCCCGCCACCGCCAGCGCCCGGTAGACCGCGAACTCCGCCGCCGGGTCGGCGGACAGGGTCCAGGGCAGCGCGCCGACGTGGCCGTCTATGTGCACCAACTGGTCCATCGCCTCGGCCCAGCGCTCGCCGCGGACCAGGAAGAACAGCAGCAGATGGCGGACGTGCGCCGACATCGGGTCGTCGGGACGGGCGGAGTGCACCGCGTGCAGCGCGCCGTGCACCGCCTTGGTGACGACCTCGCTCTGGTGGAAACCGCTGACCAGGTTGACCTCGGGCAGATGCTCGAACACCGCGAACAGCGGCATCGCGGCCAGCAGCGACCCCCGGGGCGCCCGCGCCGCCGCGGCCTCCGCGAACGAGTACGCCAGCTCCCGCGAGCCGTGCCACTTCTCGCACCAGTAGTGCAGCGCCGCCAGGTGCGCGCCCATGTGCGCCGGGGCGCGGTCCAGGATCTTCAGCCAGAGCTGCTCGAACTCCGCGCGCTCGTAGCCCAGCCCGCGGGCCACCGACAGCTCGACGATGTACGGGACCGGGTCGCCGGGCGCGAGCAGCGCCGCGTCACCGCACGCCGCCCTCGCCTCCTCCATGATGATCCGGAACTCGTCCGTACCGGGCGTCGACGTCCGCCACGCCTGCTGCACCAGGAACTCCGCGTGCACCGCGGCACCGCCCGCGTCCTTGGGGTGCTCCGCCCGCCACACCCGCAGCCACTGACCGCCCGGCGTCTCCCCGACCCCGCCCGGCCGCTGCTGCAACTCCAGCGCCGCGGCGCCCGCGAACGCCTGCACGCGCTGCCAGCGCCGCTCGCCGTCCGCCTCCGTCCCGGCGAGGAGCTGCCGCGCCGCGCGGTAGTCCTGGGTGCGCTGCACCAGGTCGAGGACATCGAGCAGGTCCTGGTCGGGGCCGGGCATCCGGATGTCCAGCTCCTCCTCCAGGGCGAAGCCGTAGTGCGCGGGGTCCGCCGCGTCCGGATGCCCCGGCGGCACCTGCTCGATCATGCCGCGTCTGCGCCGGAAGACGGGGAGCAGCACGAAGCCGATCATGACCAGTGCCAGCAGGACCCAGAGAATCTCCATGCCACAAGCGAACCAGACCGCGCCGACAATTGGCCAACCCGTCCCGGCGGCTGTGGAAAACCCGGCCGGTGTGCTGCTGGTGCGCTGCCGGTGTGCCTGTGGAACACATCGGCTCGGGAGTCCCCGGGGCGCACCGCGGACCGTCCGCCCTCGTGCGGCCTCGCACAACCCCGCGGCGCACTACGCTCGGGCCCATGAGCGACAGGCATTTCAGTCAGCACTTCGAGACCCTCGCGATCCACGCGGGCAACACCGCCGACCCCCTGACGGGCGCGGTCGTCCCGCCGATCTACCAGGTGTCGACCTACAAGCAGGACGGCGTCGGCGGCCTGCGCGGCGGCTACGAGTACAGCCGCAGCGCCAACCCGACCCGGACCGCGCTGGAGGAGAACCTCGCCGCTCTGGAGGGCGGCCGCCGCGGCCTCGCCTTCGCCTCCGGACTGGCCGCCGAGGACTGCCTGCTGCGTACCCTGCTGCGCCCCGGCGACCACGTGGTCATCCCCAACGACGCGTACGGCGGCACCTTCCGGCTCTTCGCCAAGGTCGCCACCCGCTGGGGGGTCGAGTGGTCGGTCGCCGACTCCGCCGACCCGGCCGCCGTACGGGCCGCGCTCACCCCGAAGACCAAGGCCGTCTGGGTGGAGACGCCCTCCAACCCGCTGCTCGGCATCACCGACATCGCCGCCGTCGCCCAGGTGGCCCGGGAGGCCGGGGCCCGGCTGGTCGTCGACAACACCTTCGCCACGCCCTACCTCCAGCAGCCGCTGGCCCTCGGCGCGGACGTCGTCGTGCACTCCCTCACCAAGTACATGGGCGGTCACTCCGACGTCGTCGGCGGCGCGCTGGTCGTCAGCGACCCGGAACTGGGCGAGGAACTGGCGTTCCACCAGAACGCGATGGGCGCGGTCGCCGGGCCCTTCGACTCCTGGCTGGTGCTGCGCGGCGCCAAGACCCTCGCGGTACGCATGGACCGGCACAGCGAGAACGCCGGCAAGGTCGCCGACCTGCTCACCCGGCACGCGCGCGTGACGCACGTCCTGTACCCGGGCCTGCCCGACCACCCCGGGCACGAGACGGCCGCCAAGCAGATGCGGGCGTTCGGCGGGATGGTCTCCTTCCGGGTGGCGGGCGGCGAGGAGGCGGCCGTCGAGGTCTGCAACCGCGCGAAGGTGTTCACGCTGGGCGAGTCCCTCGGCGGCGTCGAGTCGCTGATCGAGCACCCGGGCCGGATGACGCACGCCTCGGCGGCCGGTTCCGCCCTGGAGGTCCCGGCCGACCTGGTCCGCCTCTCGGTCGGCATCGAGAACGCCGACGACCTGCTGGCGGACCTCCAGCAGGCCCTGGGCTGACCGGTCCGGTCACCACCCGGTCAGCGGCGGCGTCGTCTCGGACGGCGGCCGCACCCACGGCTGGACGGTCAGCGCCCAGACGGCGAAGGCCACGGCGGCGGCGAGGAGCAGCAGCCACAGCAGCCGGCGGACGGCGGCCCTGCGCCGCAGCAGTCGGCTGCCGCGCCGGACGGCCTCGGCGTACAGTCCGGGCGGTACCCGGGGTGGCGTCTGCTCCATGATCCGTCGCACCGCGGCCTCCCGCTGGGCCCGGTTCACGACGACGGCACCCGCATGTCGACGCCGCCCCGCCCCCGTCCCCGTACCACCGCTGTCGGCGGCCGGGGCGGGGCGTGCAGCAAGGTCGCCGTCGCACGGTCGCAGAGCACGCGGACGCGTTCCCGCGGCAGCCCCAGCAGGGCCGCGGCCTGCTCCTCGGCGACACCCTCGTAGAGCCGCAGGACGAGGATCAACCGTTCCCGCGGGCTCAGCGCGGCCAGCGGACCGCGGGGTCCCGGACGGCCGCGTCCGGGACCGAGGCAGCGGTGCCGGAACTCGCGGGCGAACCGGGTGGCGAGGTACTGGCGGGCGCGGTCGTACGGGTCCTCGCCGCGCAGGCGGTCCCAGCAGACGTAGGTGTGCGCCAGCGAGAGGGTCAGCAGGCGCCGCGCGTGCGGATTGTCGTCCGGCGCCTCGGCCGTGAGCAGGGTCGCGGCATGCAGCAGCCGCCCCGCCGCGCCCGCGACGAACGCCTGGAACTCCCGGGCCCGGCGGACACCCCGCACCGCATGCCGTTCGCGCACCGCGCCTCCCACCTACGGGCGACCCCGCCGGTCTCATCTGAGGACAGCGGCGGTCCGCCGGTCAAGGGCCGGGAACACATCGGTACGCGCGCGTACCGCCGGGCGGGGCCGCGAGCGACTTCGCCGTGCGGGCGGGGCTCAGGAGACCGGCGGGGTCTCCGTCCCCGCCGCCCCCTGAGAGGTACGGGCGGACAGCGCGCCGTTGAAGCGCGTGAGGAGCGCGCAGAACGCCTCACGCTCCTCCGGCGCCCAGTCCTCGGTCAGTTCGGCCATCAGCTGACGGCGGGAAGAACGCACCTCCTCCAGCCGCGACACCCCGCGCGGAGACAACTGGAGCACGACCGCGCGGCCGTCCTCGGGGTGCGAGGTGCGCTTGACGAGTCCGGTGTCGACGAGCGGGGCGACCTGCCGGGTGACCGTGGAGGAGTCGATCCCCATGCTCGCGGCGAGCGCCTTGACGCCCATCGGACCCTCTTTGTCGAGGCGGTTGAGCAGCAGATACGCGGCGCGGTCCATGGTGTTGCGCACCTGCCCGACACCGCCGAGCCGGGTCTGTTCGGCACGGCGGGCGAACACCGCCACCTCGTGCTGCAACGTGTCGAGAAGACCGGGGTCACCGGCGGTCGTCATGTCCATCGACATTTCAGGTGTTGTGGGCATGGCCGGGGGCTCACTTCGTGAAGGGCTGCTGGGTTGGGGGACAGGGTACGCGGACTGGGCGCGGGGCGTACCGGCGCTGCGCAAAGCCGGTCTCGGACGGTGGTCACCAAGACGTGCGCCGGCCGCGAACTGCGATGCTGGTGTCATGAGCTACAGCACGGCTGGCCTTTCGCGGACCGTCACCCTCGACGACGTGCGCGGGGCGCAGAAGATGCTCTCGGGCGTCGCGCGGACCACCGCCATGGAAGGCAGCAGGCACCTGTCCCAGCTGGTCGGCGCCCCGGTGCACCTCAAGTGCGAGAACCTCCAGCGGACCGGCTCCTTCAAACTGCGCGGCGCCTACGTGCGGATCGCCGGCCTGCTGCCCGAGGAGCGGGCCGCCGGCGTGGTCGCCGCGAGCGCCGGCAACCACGCGCAGGGCGTCGCTCTCGCCTCGGCGCTGCTGGGCGTGACCTCGACCGTGTTCATGCCGAAGGGCGCCCCGCTGCCCAAGATCAGCGCCACCCAGGACTACGGCGCCGAGGTGCGGCTGCACGGCCAGGTGGTCGACGAGACGCTGGCCGCCGCCCAGGAGTACGCGCGGCAGACGGGCGCGGTGTTCATCCACCCCTTCGACCACCCGGACGTCATCGCCGGCCAGGGCACGGTCGGCCTGGAGATCCTGGAACAGTGCCCCGAGGTCCGCACGATCGTGGTCGGCGTCGGCGGCGGCGGACTGGCGGCCGGGATCGCGGTCGCGGTGAAGGAGCTGCGGCCCGAGGTGCGGGTCGTCGGCGTGCAGGCCGAGGGCGCGGCGGCGTACCCGCCGTCCCTGGCGGCCGGGCACCCGGTCTCTCTCGCCCACCCCGCCACGATGGCCGACGGCATCCGGGTGGGGCGGCCCGGGGACGTGCCGTTCCGGATCGTCGGAGACCTGGTCGACGAGGTCCGCACGGTCACCGAGGACCAGCTGTCGGCGGCGCTGCTGCTGTGCCTGGAACGGGCCAAACTGGTGGTGGAGCCGGCCGGCGCGAGCCCGGTCGCGGCGCTGCTGGCCGAGCCGGGGTCGTTCGAGGGCCCGGTCGTGGCGGTGCTGTCCGGGGGCAACGTCGACCCGGTGCTGATGCAGGGCGTGCTGCGGCACGGCATGGCCGCGCAGGGCCGCTACCTCGCGGTCCGGCTGCGGCTGCCGGACCGGCCGGGCGCCCTCGCCACGCTGCTCGGGGCATTGTCAGTGGTCGACGCTAACGTCCTGGATGTGAGCCACGTGCGGACCGATCCGCGGCTGGGCCTCACGGAGGCGGAGGTCGAACTGCACCTGGAGACGAAGGGCCCCGAGCACTGCGTGGAGGTCGGCCGCGCCCTGGGCGACGCGGGCTACACCGTCATGCGGTAGGGACGGCAGAAACGGCAGGGACGGTGGGGACGGGGGGGACGGGGGCGCCCGGCGCCGCTCGGCACCGCCTTGTCACTCGTTCGAGCAAGTCCATTGTGAGACGCGATACATCGCGATAGCGTGAGTCGCGAAGACAGGCCATCCGAAGAATCCCCGACGACGTGGAGACTGATATGCCTGGCGCCATCTATGCCGAGGGTCTGGTGAAGACCTTCGGCAGTGTAAGGGCTCTGGACGGCGTCGACCTCGATGTCCCCGAGGGCACCGTCCTGGGCCTGCTCGGGCCGAACGGCGCGGGCAAGACCACCGCCGTCCGCTGCCTGACCACCCTGCTGCGCCCCGACAGCGGCCGCGCGGTCGTGGCCGGCCTCGACGTACTGAAACAGCCCGACGCGGTACGCCGGTCCATCGGCCTGTCCGGCCAGTTCGCGGCGGTCGACGAATATCTGACCGGCCGGGAGAACCTCCAGATGGTCGGCCGGCTCTACCAGATGCGGGCGAAGACGGCGAAGCGGCGTGCGACCGAGCTGCTGGAGCAGTTCCACCTCGCCGACGCCGCCGACCGCACCGCCAAGACCTACTCCGGCGGCATGCGCCGCAGGCTCGACCTCGCCGCCGCCCTCGTCGTCTCGCCGCCCGTGATGTTCATGGACGAGCCGACCACCGGCCTCGACCCCCGCAACCGCCAGCAACTGTGGGAGGTCATCAAGCAACTGGTGTCCGGCGGGACGACGCTGCTGCTCACCACCCAGTACCTGGAGGAGGCCGACCACCTCGCCCACGACATCGCGGTGGTCGACCACGGCCGGGTGATCGCCCAGGGCACCTCCGACCAGCTCAAGGCCCGCACCGGCGGCGAGCGCGTCGAGGTGGTGGTGCACGACCGCGAGCACATCCCGGCCGCCGCGCAGATACTGCGCGGCTTCGGCAAGGGCGACACCACCGTCGAGGAGCACATGCGCAAGATCACCGTCCCGGTCACCGGCGGCGCGAAGCTGCTCTCCGAGATCATCCGCGAGCTGGACACCCGCGGCATGGAGATCGACGACATCGGCCTGCGCCGCCCCACCCTCGACGACGTCTTCCTCTCCCTCACCGGCCACACGGCCGAGGACGAGGGAGCCGGCGAGGAGACCGAGAAGGAGGCCGCCAAGTGAGTGCCCTCACCGACACCGTCCGCATCGAGCCACCCCGCAGCCGCGCCGTCCAGTCCGTCAAGGACTCCCTGGTCGTCGCCCGCCGCAACCTGATCCGGATGACCCGCTGCATCCCTGGTCAGCGTTTAGGTGCGGGGGAGTGGAGCGTCGCATGAGCATGGTTGCCGACTCGCTGGTCATCGCCCGCAGGAACCTAATTCGGATGACCAGGATTCCTGAGATGCTCCTTTTCGGGGTCATCCAGCCGGTCATGTTCGTCGTTCTCTTCACCTACGTCTTCGGTGGCTCGATGAGCGTCGGGGGCAGCACCGACGCCGGCGTCTACAAGAACTTCCTCATGGCGGGCATCTTCGCGCAGACCGTCACGTTCGCCACCGCGGGATCGGCCGCGGGCATTGCGGACGACATGCAGAAGGGGCTGGTCGACCGTTTCCGTTCCCTGCCGATGGCCCGAGGGGCGGTGCTGACCGGCCGGACCGTCGCCGATCTCGTGCAGACGTGCATCACGATGCTCGTCCTGGCAATCGTGGCGTTGCTCGTGGGCTGGCGCACCGGCTCGGCGGAACCGACCAACGCCGGGAAGATCCTGGGCGCCTTCAGCCTGCTCCTCCTGCTCGGCTACGCCTTCACCTGGATCGGCGCCCTGATCGGCCTGGCCGTCCGTACCCCGGAGGCGGCGACTTCGGGCGGCATCATCTGGCTGTTCCCGGTCACGTTCATCTCGAACGCCTTCGTCGACTCCAGCCAGATGACGCCCTGGCTGCGGCACATAGCCGAGTGGAACCCGTTCAGCGCGACCGTGCAGGCGGCACGTGAGCTGTTCGGGAACCCCGGCGTCGTGCAGTCCGACGCCTGGCCCATGCAGCACCCGGTCTGGGCCTCGCTCATCTGGTCCGTGCTGATCATCGTGGTCTTCCGGACGCTGGCGGTCCGCAAGTACCGCTCGGCGGCCGCGTGACCGCACCGCCGACGCCCGCATGACGAAGCCCCGGCGGCACGCTGGAAGCGGACGCCGGGGCCGGTCAAGGGCAACGGGGACGGGTCAGCCGTTGTACGGCTCGGCCTTGAGGATCTTCACGGAGGCCTTCTTGCCGTTCGGCAGCTCGTACTCCGCGTCGTCGCCGACCTTGTGACCGTTCACGCCGGAGCCCAGCGGGGACTGCGGCGAGTAGGTCTCGATGTCGGAGCTCGCGTACTCGCGGGAGGCGAGCAGGAACGTCAGAGTGTCGTCCTCGTCGCCGTCGAACGCGATCGTGACGACCATGCCGGGCGCCACGGCGCCGTTCGCCGCGGGCGCCTCACCCACCTTGGCGGTCTCCAGGAGCTGGGTCAGCTGGCGGACACGGAGCTCCTGCTTGCCCTGCTCCTCCTTCGCCGCGTGGTACCCGCCGTTCTCGCGCAGGTCCCCCTCCTCACGCGCCGCGGCGATCTTGGCAGAGATCTCCGTGCGCGCAGGACCAGTAAGGTAGTCAAGCTCTTCCTTGAGCTTGTTGTACGCCTCCTGGGTCAGCCAGGTGACGTTCTCGCTGGTCTGGGTCACAGGGTGCTCCTCGTCGGTACTGGGAATACAAAGCATCGCCCTACCCAGGAACATGTTCCTCTACGGAAGGGCGAAACCACGAGCCTAACAATTGACGGGCCAAAGGGGGAGGACATAAGCCGTCAGTGTCACGTCGGCGCAGGTCAGCGGCGACGGAATCGTTCGACGCTCTGGGACGGTCAGTCCGTGTGACAGCCGAGCAGCTCGGCAGTCGAGCCCGGGGCGCTGGTGCGCAGGGTGACGACCTTGTCGAAGCGGGTCTGCTCGCCCTCGAACCGGAAGTCGGCCCGGCCGACCTCGGCGCCGTCCTCCGCCTGGGACCGCACGGTGCAGTAGCCGCTGACGCCGGCGTCCTTGCGGACCTCGAGGTGGATCTTGACCGACTTCTCGCCGGTCTCGAAGGTGATCACCTCGCCGCTGATCTCGCTCTGCGCCACGTAGTGGTAGCCGAACCAGCCGATCAGCGCGAGCAGGGCGATGCCGAGAACGGTGCCGACGACCTTGAGAGTGCGGTCGGCCTGGGCGTCCGAGGAGCGGCCGTAGCGGCTCTCGGGCGGGCGCGTGGTCGCCGTACTCATGATCGTCCTCTCGGCAGGAGCGGGACGGAAGCCCCGGCAGGGCCCCCGGAGCCGGGCCCCGGAATTATTCGCCCCCCGATTCGGTCACTATAGAAGCCGCCGAACGCCCTCACCGACACCGGGGCGCCGACTTAACCGAGGATCGAGTCTTGACTGACCAGCTGCGACTGATGGCCGTCCACGCCCACCCCGACGACGAGTCGAGCAAGGGCGCGGCCACCATGGCGAAGTACGTGTCCGAAGGGGTGGACGTGCTCGTGGTGACCTGCACGGGAGGGGAACGCGGCTCCATCCTCAACCCGAAGCTCCAGGGCGACCCGTACATCGAGGAGAACATCCACGAGGTGCGCAGGAAGGAGATGGACGAGGCCCGCGAGATCCTGGGCGTCAAGCAGGAGTGGCTCGGCTTCGTCGACTCGGGACTGCCCGAGGGCGACCCGCTGCCGCCGCTGCCGGAGGGCTGCTTCGCCCTGGAGGACGTCGACAAGGCGGCCGGTGAGCTGGTGCGCAAGATCCGCGCCTTCCGCCCCCAGGTGATCACCACCTACGACGAGAACGGCGGCTACCCGCACCCCGACCACATCATGACCCACAAGATCACGATGGTGGCGTTCGAAGGGGCGACGGACACCGAGAAGTACCCGGAGAGCGAGTACGGACCGGCGTACCAGCCGCAGAAGGTGTACTACAACCAGGGCTTCAACCGGCAGCGCACCGAGGCGCTGCACCACGCGATGCTCCAGCGCGGCCTGGAGTCGCCGTACGGGGAGTGGCTCAAGCGGTGGAACGAGATGGAGCGGGTGGAGCGCACGCTCACCACGCATGTGCCGTGCGCCGAGTTCTTCGAGATCCGCGACAAGGCGCTGATCGCGCACGCCACCCAGATCGACCCCGACGGCGGCTGGTTCCGGATTCCGATGGATCTCCAGAAGGAGGTCTGGCCCACCGAGGAGTACGAGCTCGCGAAGTCCCTCGTGGACACTTCCCTCCCCGAGGGCGACCTCTTCGCGGGCATCCGGGACAATGCCTGACATGAGCGCAAGCGCAAGCCTGGCAATGGCACACCTCGTCACCCTCGCCGAGGTGGACGAGGACAAGGTCACCCCCGGTGTCCTCGGCTTCATCGTCTTCGCGGTACTGGCCGTGGCGGTGTGGTTCCTGATGAAGAGCATGAACCGGCACATGGGCAAGGTCGACTTCGCTGAAAGCGAGAATGCCGAGGCCGGCGCGTCGACTGGCGGTGACGCTGGTGGGCGCACGCCCGTAAGCAAGGACCGAAGCGGCGAGTAGGTAGCGATACCTGCAGAGCCTTCCGGGTTACTCGGCGAGATCATCTCCCATGCTTTTCTCATGGGAGCCGGTCCTCGCTTCACGGATGCTCTCCCCGTGGAGCGAGGACCCCGCGAGTGGGGTGGCGCGGTGCGGTGGTTTCGTCAGCGTGACGGCTACGGCGTGGCTTCGAGGGCGTCTTTGAGTATCTCGTTCTTGTCGACGTTGCCCTCTTCGTCGATCCAGCCGAGGTCGTCGATGACTGCCGACATGACGAGCGCCTGGTAGTCGTCCTCATTCACCCCGTGGCAGGCGCTCGGCTTGGCCTTGTTGCCTTCGGCGCGCTCGGTCAGTGCCGCGGCGCAGTCGGCGGCGATGTCGTCGTACGACGGCTGGCTGAGCCAGATGGCGGTGCCGGTCACTCCGCCGGCGAGGATCAGGGCGCCGCCTGCGATGAGTGCGATGGCTCGACGCATGGAATCTCCCAGGGGTGGAGCGGTCAGGAGATGTCGATGCGGACGGGGTCGCCGAGGAGGCCGTCGGTGTAGGTGACGGTCTTCGCGGTGAACTTGCCTTCACCGGTGATCGCACCGCTGACGTTTTCGCCGGGAGCGATCTTCACGGTGTCGATCTGGTGGGTGTCGACGGCGAGTTCGGAGGCGTGCTTGGTGCCGTCGCTGTCGGTGATGGCGAAGTACAGCGGGTTGACGTCAATGGTGTCGTCGCTGTTGTTGGTGATCTCCACGAGGACGCTGGTGTAGTCGGTGCCCTGGGCGATGACGGAGGGGGAGAAGGCGGTGGGCTTCGCCGTGATCTTCACGGACGGGTTTTCTGCGGCAGGCTCTTGCTCCTGGTCGCCCGCTTTGCTGTCCTCGGACGCCGGCTTGTCCTCGGCCTCGGAGGGCTGCTCGGCGCTGGCAGCCTTGTTGTCGGTGTTGCCGGAAGTGTCGTTGCCACTGCCGATCGTGCCGATGATCGCGACGAGGACGAAGAGGGCGACGACGCTGAGGCACCCGAAGCCGACGATCTTGCCGGTGCTGTTCTTCTTCGGAGGCTGAGGGCCCGGGGGGACATAGCCGGGTGCCGCGTGGCCGCCGGGATGCGGACCGCCCCACCCCGGCTGCTGCTGCGGGTACGGCTGGGCCGGCTGCTGGGGCTGGCCGGGTTGCTGCGGGTACTGCTGGTTCACGTTGCCCCCGAGGATCGGTTCGTGCGGTGTGCGTGTATGACTCGTAAAGGGCTGGTGTGGTTGCGGTGAGCGGCTGCGTTCACCCGATCGTATGAGTGCTCTTGATCATTTGATCGGGACAGGCGAACCAGGGCGGGCGGTCAACTGCTGTGCGAGACGAAGAAGCGGCTATGCCGCAGGCGGAACAGTGCCCGCCTATGGCTGTCACGCAGCCGGACTACTTGGCCGACGATCAGTGGCTGGCGCTGACGCTCGCGGTCCTGCACGGTGTCTTCGAGGGCGTGCGGGGCGCCGAGATCAAGGCCGCGTGGGCGTCAGACCTCGGGGTTGCGGCGTGAAGGGCGTGCGGGATCGACTGGATGATCTGATGGCGCGCGAGCGTGGCACGCGTCTACCGGATGTCTGATCGCACCGTCCTCAGTGAGGCACAGGGCGGTTGTGTCGACAGCGTTCGTGCGGGTTCGTCGCTGCCGGGCGCCTTGGTGGAGGCCGGAACGGGCAGCGCTGACCACAGTTACGACATGACGTGGGATATTCCGAAGATGATCAGAGCATCTGAGACCTCTGCCTCGACTCGCGTCCAATGCCGTGTAAGGGACGCCGGCTGGCGGAGTGCCACTGGCGGGGGAGAGAGACGACCCGACGCCTCGTTGTAATGCTGCAGACGGTGCGGACCCGGGGGATGAGGGCCGGTGATGGGGAGTTGGTTGTGCTGGGCTCCGCGCGGGTGGCGCGTCTCGGTCCAGGCGGGTGGACCGAGGAGGTTGAGGACGTCGTCGTGGGCGGGCAGGGACGCGGTGCGGTGGACGGTGCGGCCGCCGTCGGCGGCACGGGTCGTCTCCCGCTCGCGGGAGGTCTCAAGGACGGCCGAGGGGCTCCCACTCGGTGCGCCCCTGCGGGAAGGAACCACCGCGTGCCGACCTCACCTCCGGCTCCGGGGCGGCCTGACGCAGCACCCCGTCACCTGGAGTGTTCGGCCAGGGACAGCAGCAGATGGGCCGACTCCGACCGGAGATGGTCGGAGTGGGCCCCCGCGAAGCCGTTGCCGTGCACAAACACGTCGCTCGCGTCCACGCTGACGAAGCGGTGGTCGAGGATGGCGAGGGGATAGGGCTCGCCCGGCGGCAGCATGCGGATCGTGGACACCGGCGCGGGCGCCGTGCCGATGCCCGCGTGGCCGATGCCCGCCGTCTTCTCAGCTCGCAGATGCCAGAACCCGGTGGCCCGGTCGTGCTGCGAGTAGGTGGCCACGACCGGGCCGCGCAATGGGGCCTCACCGAGCGCGGTGAAGGTGGTCGTGAAGGCGTCACGGGGCGCCGCCATCTGCAACAGCAGCATCGAGTCGACGGTGAACGGCCGGCCCGCCGGTTCCGGTGCGCTCCAGCCCAGCGTGAGCGGTTCGTCCGCCGCCCACTGCACG
This sequence comes from Streptomyces sp. JW3, assembly GCF_052216785.1. Lineage (NCBI taxonomy): Bacteria > Bacillati > Actinomycetota > Actinomycetes > Kitasatosporales > Streptomycetaceae > Streptomyces > Streptomyces sp. JW3. The sequence goes on from NZ_JBQOUX010000021.1 coordinate 18,790, forward strand.
GCCTCGCACAGGAACCGGCAGCCGAAGGAGTGCCCGATCAGGTGCAGGTACTGCCCGTCGCGATTGGCCAGAACGGGCGGTGCGGCAGGGTCCGCCCGGTGCCGGTCCAGATAGCCGAGCAGCCGGCCGATGACCTTGGCCGCGTGTCCCTCCGTGCTCATGGCGTGCGCCCGGTCCCGGATACGGCGGTAGCCGCCGAAGGAGTACAGCGAGCGGGACGGCCAGCGGACCAGCACCGTCCACGGCCGCCACGGCTTCAGCCGCGGATAGTCCCCGGCGCCGTACCGCGCGGCTGTCAGGGCCAGCAGCCGGCGCACCGCGTCGAGCGCGGACTCCGGGCCGGTCTGCCAGCCGTGGACGTAGACGATCAGGTCCGTCGCCCAGTCGGGCGGCGCCAGCTCCTCGGCGAAGTGGTTCGCCAGCCGGTCGGCGGGGACCGGCCGGGGGCCCGAGGCGGTGTCCTCCAGCAACCAGCCGTCCGCTGCAAGGTCGACGACGCGGACGCTGTGGTCGAGGACATGCTCGGTCATACGGTGATCTCCTGGCCGGCGCCGGTTCCGCCGGCGGTGTCGGTGACGGCCCGCTCCAGCCGGCTGTCCATGCCGTGGTGCAAGGCGTAGGCGAGGCCGAGCGGATTGCCCAGCTCGTCGGTGAAGTGCCGGGTCACGGCGTGGGCCACCGCGCCGGCCGTCGCCGTACCGCGCAGATAGCGGGTGACGAACTCCAGGGCGTACTCGGCGGCGAACATCTGCGGCATCTCGATCTGAGGGCCGAGCACACCGCGGGCACCGGCCCGGATCAGTTCCCGGCCCAGGAACGCCACGTCGCCGCCGCCTTCGGGAACCCCCGCGTGGCAGGCGTTGAGCACGACGAACGGCTGGAACGGACTGGTGTGGGAGAAACGGCGCCGCCGGTCCCGGACCGTCTGGGCGTCGATCGGCACCTGGTCGGTCAGCCGCACGGCCAGACAGGCGGGCTGGGCGCCGTTGGCGACGAAGTGACCGTGGCACCAGAAGTACATCAGGTGCTCGTCGAGGGAGGCGTCCGCGAGCGCCCGTACGAACTCGGCGCGCGTGGTGCGCTCCACGAAGCGGGTGTCCTTGGCCAGCACCGCGGCGACCTCGGCGGCCCGGGTCCGGCCCTGGCGGTCGACCCGCAGGTCGTGGTTGAGGCTGACCGACGGCACCACGGGCGGCTCGCGCCGGCTGTCCAGCCACGGGTAGGCGCCGCCGGTCTGCTCGATCTGGTGGCGGTGGCCCAGGAAGCGCGGGAAGAGGGTGTGGGGATCGCCGCCCTCGCCGGGCGGCGGCAGATCGTCGAGCGGCAGGCAGACCATCGGCCAGGGAACGTACAGTTCTGAGTCGAACCTGACCCGCAGCCCCTCCCGGCCGTCCAGCGCCTGCGCCAGGTGGGCGCTGAACCGCCGGACCCGGGGATCGTCCCCGCCGAGCAGCGTGCCGAACAGCAACTCCGACCCGGCCAGCGCCAGTTCGTGCAGCAAGTCGTACAGCTCGCCCGGCGGCCGGGACCGCAGGTCGACCAGAGAGGCGTACGGCTGTTCGGGCCCGGTCGGGAGCGGGCGGCCGTCTGGGGCGAGCGCCCGGAAGTCGATCAGCAGGTCCTTCCAGTGCCGGCACAGCCGCGCGGCGGCCGCGCGTACCTCCTCCGGGCGCACGGCCAGGTCCACCCGGTGCTCGGTTCCGTACTGGTACGGCACGGCGGGCCCGTACAGCCGGGCGCGTATCCGGCCGTCGGCCAGGGCGTCGAGGCTGACGGTGATGTCGGGGCCCTCGGCCAGGTCGTCCGGGAGCCGGGTGAAGCCGTCGCTGGGGTCCTGCACGATCCGTACGCGCAGTTCGGTGCTCATACGCCGTTACCGTCCCCACCCCGAGACCGCGTGCGGTGCGGCGAGGCCGTCCGCCCGGTCGGCGTCCAGGATCTCCAGTTCGGTCTCGACCTGCTGGAGGACCGTGCCGGTGCGTTCCAGGGCGACGGTGAAGCGGATGACGTGCAGGCCCGGGCGGGCCGCCGTGAAGTCGAACTCGGCACCGTGGGTTTCCCGTTCGGACGGTCGCAGCAGGGCGGTGGCCGGTTCCACCGTGGCGGGGGTGAGGGGGAGGGCCACCGCGGTGAGCCAGGGGCGGTCGTCGTCGGCCGCGGCCCAGGGGTGGTCCTCGGCGGGGATCACGCGCAGCAGGATGCGGGAGGGGTCGAGGAGGGTGAGGCGGACCTGGCAGCGGGGGAGAGGGCTGGAGCCCGCGCGGTTCGTGATGTACGGCGCCAGTGGCTTGGTCCGATGGCGGACGGGGACACCGACGATGTCGCGGGCGCGCATCGGGATAGCGGGCAGCTTCCCGGCGTCCACAACCCGCCAGAACGCCCGGAGACCGGCATCCAGAGCCTCCCGCCCGGCGAAGTCCGCGGGGAAGGGGGCCCGCCGGGCGGGCGCGGGGACGTGCACCTCGTCGTACCCCTCGCGGAACCGCCGTACCGCCTCCAGCCAGGCGAGCCCCACCTGGTCGTCGAGGTCCCGGAACGTGGACCGGGCGGGCCACAGCAGCCGGTCGGCACGGTCCGGTCCGTCGGCGCGTAGGACGCTCTCGACCAGCGACCACGCCCGGCCGACGGGGCAGCCGGCGGCGGCGAACTCCTTCGCCACGGCCTCCAGCTCCCCGGCCCGGCTCCGGCCGGGCCTCAGCAGCAGGAAGCGGTGCCGGGCCCACGCCGCGCCCACCTGGTCCCCGCAGTCCAGGAAGTGCCTGGAGGCGGCCCGCAATGCCACCCGGGCCTCACCGGTCCTCCCCCGCAGTTCCTGGGCGAGCCCCAAGTAGAGGCAGGTCCAGCCCAGCCCACGGGCGTCCTCGGCCACCTCGTGCGCGGTGAGCGCCCGCTGAGCCGCGTCAAGGGCCTCCCGGCCGCGTTCCCGCAGCAGAAGGAGCCGGACGGATTCGGTGGCGACCCAGTTGCGGCCGCGGGTGTCGCCCGCGCCGGCCAGCGACGCGGCGGCCTGGCCCAGGGAGTGCTCGGCCTGGAGCAGTCGGCCGGTCGACAGCAGGGTCCGGGCGTGGTGCAGCAGCGCCCAGCCGTGCCCCCGGGCGCAACCGGTGCGGCGGTGCCCCTCGATCGCCGACTCGATCGCCGCCAGCGCTTCGAGCGGGCGTCCCTGGTCGCACAGCGCGGCCCCCTGCACCGTCGCCAGCCAGGCCAACTCGGCTTCGTCCCGGGGCTCGGCCCGTTGCGCGGCGGTCAGGACGCGGGTCAGCTCACCGGAGCTGTACATGTTCTCGACGTAGCCCCGGCGCCAGGGGTCCCACGCCTCCGCTGCCAAAAGCTCCTGCCCCCGGCGCCCCGCCTGGAACAAGGGGCCCGCCGCCCCGGGCCGGCCCAGGTCGCGCAGCAGACCCGCCAGGGCGACCCCGGTCGTGCGGCCCGACGTGCGGTGCAGGGCGACCAGCCGGTGCGCGTCGCCGCCGACGGCCAGCAGGGTGGCCAGCGCTTCGGCGAGTTCCTCGTCGCGGGCGGCCAGTTCCATGAACTCGTCGATGTGCGCGGCCAGTCCGGCGGCTGTCGCGCCGTCGGTCAGCGGCCGGGCGGCGGGGGTGCGGCCGTCGAGCGTGCCCACCGCACGGCGGGCGAGGGCGTACGCGATGCCCCTCAGGTCCGCGGTCACCCGGGCCCGCTCGCCGCCCGGTGTCCCGCGCAGCGCGGCGAGCGCGACCGGCGCGGGCAGGACGAGGGTGCCCTCCCGGCCCGGCCGCAGCAGTCCGTACGCCCGCAGGCTGTCGAAAACGCCCAGCAACGGGTCCGGATCACCGGTCGCGGCGATCAGTTCCTCGGCCAGCCGGGCGGCGACGGGCCTGCCGTCCGGGGACCGCAGCGCCAGCCGGGTGAGTGTCTGCCGGGCCCGGTCGTCGAGCAGACCGGCGGCGAGTGCGAACAGGTCGTCCGGTGTGCGCGGCGCCGAACCGCTGCCGGTCTCGGACAGCACCGCGCCCGCCACCCGCAGCCACAGCGGCAGTCCCCGGGCCGCCCGGACCAGCGGGCGCACGGCGTCTTCCGTCGCGGCCGGGCCCGCGAGGGAGCCGACCAGTCCGGCCGCGTCCCGCACGCCCAGCGGACGCACCTGGTGTTGGCGGACGGTCGGGCCGGCCCACCGGCCGCGCTGCCGGGCGGTGACGATGACCATGTTGGTGCCCGGCCGCACGGCGTCCAGCACGGCCCGGCCCAGGGTCGGCCGTACGCCGTCCAGCACCAGTACGGAACCGGTGATGTGCCGCCGGCACTGGTCGCGCAGCAGGTCGGCGAAGACCGTCCGGTCCGTCCGCACCGCCGCTTCGAGCATGGGCAGCCGGGGTGCCCGGTGCGCGGCGAGGAGCCGCAGCAGGACCGTTTCCGGGTGCTCGTCGGCACCGGCGGTGATCCAGTGCACCGGCAGCGCGTCGCCCAGCCGGCGCACGAGCACGGCGGCCAGCGCGGACTTCCCCACCCCGGCCGGACCGTGCAGCACCAGACTCCGTGCCACTCCGTCGGGGCCGGACAGCCACGACGACAGCTCCCGCACCTCGTCGTCCCGCCCGGCGAACGGTTCCGGAACCGGCAGCGGCGGAATCGGCCCGCGCAGCACTTCGTCCATCGATCCCCCCGGTGATGACTCCTCATATTGTCAGCCCTGCTTGACTTCCACCTCCACCCCCATGACCTCCCGGGCGTGCCGGTTGGGCACCATGCCCAGGCGCCAGGCCTGCCAGCCGGAGTCCAGGCGGACGCCGCGTTCCAGCAGCAGGCCATAGGCGGTCAGGCCCTCTTCCAGGCGTTCGTCGCGGGCCGGGTGGGTGGCGCGAGTCAGCTGGGCCAGTTCCTCCTGGGCGACCGCCGTGCCGATCTCGACGCCGCCGGGCGCGGCGTACGGCAGCAGGGTGCAGCGCAGGAAGCGGGCCCAGTCGTCGCCGCGCCGGTCGCCGTAGGAGGCGAACAGGGTGACCGCCTCGTCGCACAGGGCGAGCGCCTGCGGGGTGCGGCCGTTGCCCGCGTCGACCACGGCCAGCTCCAGGCAGGTCCACGCCTCGCCGTGCGCGACGCCGATGCGGTGGAAGTCGGCGCGGGCGTCGACCAGGAGCTGGCGGGCGAACCCGGAGTTGCGCAGCGAACCGGTCTGCGCGGCGCGCTGGTCGCGGGTGACCCGGGCCGAGTGGTGCCGGGCGCAGGCCAGCCCGTAGACGTCCCGCATCCGGGAGAACATCGTGCGGGACCGCTCCAGTTCGCGTACCGACCGGTCCAGGTCGCCGGTCTCCTCCAGCGCCTGGCCCAGGTAGTACAGGGTCCACGCCTCGCCGCGCGCGTCCTCGTTGTCCCGGTGCCGGCCGACCGCCCCGCGCAGCTCCTCCACCGCCCGCGCCGCGTCCCCGGCGACCAGCCGGGCCCGGGCCAGCTGGGTCAGCGCCCACGCCTCGCCGCGCCGGTCCTGGGTACGGCCGTACAGGCCGAGGGCGGCCCGCAGCTCGGCCTCCGCGCGCGGCACGTCACCGCGGCGCAGATGGAGCTGGCCGAGCTGGAAGTGCGCCCACGCCTGCCCGTGCACCGACTCGCCCGCGCGGTGCAGGACGAGCGACTCCTCCAGCAGTTCCAGGGCCTCCGCCAGCCGGGAGCGGTCGCGCTGGACCGCCGCCAGCGCGTGCAGCGTCCACGCCCGGTCGGTGGCCAGGTCGGGGGCGGCCTGGAGGTCGAGCGCCTCGTGCAGCTTGGCCGCCGCACCGGTCAGGTTGCCCTGGTGGTGCAGGGTGATGCCGAGCGAGGTCAGCGCCCGCGCCGCGCCCGCGTCGTGCTGGGCCTCCAGATACAGGTCGACCACGGAGGCCAGCGTGGTGCGCGCCTTGTCCAGCTCACCGACCTGCCGGGCCGCGATACCGGTGCGCCACTGCACCGAGCGCAGCAGCAGCCCCTGGTCGACGGCCTGCGCCAGGTCGCTGATCTCGCCGAGCCGGTACAGGTCGCCGCGCAGCAGGCAGTAGTCGCACAGCGCGCCCAGCAGATTGAGCACCGCGCCCTGGTCGACGCCCTCGGCGTACCGGAGCGTCGCCGTGATGAAGCTGGACTCGTCGTCCAGCCAGCGCAGCGCCTCGTCCAGCGAGGTGAAGCCGTGCGGGCCGAACCGGTCCGAGCGGGTCGACATGTTGCCGTCGACCAGCCGCAGCACCGAGTCGGCCAGCTCGCCGTAGTTGGCGATCAGCCGTTCCTGCGCCGCCGTCCGCTCGGCCGGTTCCTCCTCGTCGAGCAGCCGGGCCTGGGCGAAGGCGCGCACCACGTCGTGCAGCCGGTAGCGGCTGCCGCGGACGTGGTCGATGAGCCCGGCCCGGGACAGTGCCGTCAGCTGCTTGGTGGCCTCCGTCTCGTCGGTGGCCAGCAGCGCGGCCGCGGCGGCGGCGCCCAGCGAGGTACGGCCGGCCAGCGCGAGCCGGCGCAGCAGCTTGCGGGCGGGCTCGGACTGGTCGGTGTAACGCAGCCACAGCGCCCGCTCCACCGGCTCCACCGGACCGTAGGCGCCCAGGTCGGCGGCGAGGGCGCGCGGTGAGCGCGGGCCGAGCGCGGAACCGGCGACGCGCAGCGCCAGCGGCAGCCCGCCGCACAGGTCCCGGATCAGGTCGGCGGACTCGGCGTCGTAGGGCCCGTCGGTGTCCTGCGCGCCGGCCCGCAGCAACTCCTCCGCGCCCGCCGCGTCCAGCGGCTCGACCGGCAGGTGGTGCACCCGGGCGGGCAGGTCCGCGGGCAGGTCGAGCGGCCGGCGCGCGGTGACCAGTACCAGACTGTCGGACCGTTCCGGGATCAGCGCGCGCACCTGTTCCACGTCACTCGCGTCGTCCAGGACGACGACGACCGGGACGCCGGTCAGATGCTGGTGGTACAGCTCAATCAGCCGTCTGACCTGCTGGTCTGCCGAGGACCGCTCGCGGAACAGCAACTGCTCCCGGGGTGCGCCGAGCCGGTTGAGCAGGTGCAGCAGGGCATCCCGGGTGGGCAGCGGCTCACCGGCACTCTCGCCGCGCAGATCGACGACGCAGGCGCCGCGGAAGTAGTCCTTCAGATCGTGGGCGGCGCGCACCGCGAGTGTCGTACGGCCGCTGCCGGGCGCCCCGTGCAGTACCACCACCGTCGGCTTGGTCTCGGTACTGGCGCGGGCCGCCCGCACCCACTGCCGCAGCCGGTCCGTCTCCGGCCGGCGGCCCACGAACACGCCGTCCGGCACCGGCAACTGCCCGAACGACTGCTCGAGCACCGTCCGTCCCCGGGCCGCCGCGCTCTTGTCGGCGCCGCGCAGCTTCGGCCCCGGCTTGCTCGGTGCCGTCGACGCGGCGAGCACCCGCTGCTGGTCCAGGAACGGCCGGATGCCGCGCACCTCCAGCGCGGTGAGCCACTGGAGCCGCAACTGCCCGGGACCGCCCGGCTGGTTGACGGCCCCCGCCTGGTGGTGCGCGGCCGGCAGATGCGCACCCATCACCTTCACCACGGCCGCCGCCGCGCCCACCACCCCGACCGCGAGGCCCGCGCCCACCGCGGTGCCGGTGCCGGTGCCCAGCGCGACGTCGGCCACCACCGCCGCGACCGCCGCGACGGCCGCCACCAGCAGCGGAGTGCCGGCGCCCTCGCGGGCCCAGCGCTGGCGGAACGTGAGCTGCCCGGCGCCGGCCTCGTCCAGCGCCCGGGTGTAGGCGTCGTACTCCTCGGCGGCGGTACGCGCCATCGAGTCCAGCGCGCCGCGCGCCCGGGACAGCAGCACCCCGCCGTCCACCCGCCCGCCGGTGCGCCGCACCTCCTCCTCCACGGCCCGCACCAGCAGCCGTTCGGCCTCCACCCGATGACTGTCCCGCATGTCCCGTCCCCCTCCGAGGGCCCCGGTCGTCCCCTGCGTCGCCCCGCCCATCCTCGGGTCCTTCCCACCTGGCGGGCGGGTCAAGTGTCCTGCCGTGTGAACTCCCTGGGGAGAGCCCCGGCGGTGTGCTGTCCGGCGCGCCGCGGGTACTGGGGCAGGATGGACCCCATGGCGAACCGACTGGCCCGCGAGACGTCCCCCTACCTGCTCCAGCACGCCGAGAACCCGGTCGACTGGTGGCCCTGGTCGGCCGAGGCGTTCGAGGAGGCGCGGCGGCGGGATGTGCCGGTGCTGCTGAGTGTGGGGTACAGCAGTTGCCACTGGTGCCACGTCATGGCCCACGAGTCGTTCGAGGACGCCGCCACCGCCGCCTACCTGAACGAGCACTTCGTGTCCGTCAAGGTCGACCGCGAGGAGCGCCCCGACGTCGACGCCGTCTACATGGAGGCGGTGCAGGCGGCGACCGGGCAGGGCGGCTGGCCGATGACGGTCTTCCTCACGCCGGACGCCGAGCCGTTCTACTTCGGTACGTACTATCCGCCCGCGCCGCGCCAGGGCATGCCGTCCTTCCGGCAGGTGCTGGCCGGTGTCCAGCAGGCGTGGACCGAGCGGCGCGGGGAGGTCACCGACGTGGCCGGGAAGATCGTCCGGGACCTGGCCGGGCGGGAGATCTCCTACGGCGACGCCCAGGTGCCGGGCGAGGAGGAGCTCGCGGCGGCGCTGCTGGGGCTGACCCGGGAGTACGACGCGCGGCGCGGCGGGTTCGGCGGGGCGCCGAAGTTCCCGCCGTCCATGGTGCTGGAGTTCCTGCTGCGCCACCACGCCCGTACCGGCGCCGAGGGTGCGTTGCAGATGGCGGCCGACACCTGTGAGCGGATGGCCCGGGGCGGGATCTACGACCAGTTGGGCGGGGGATTCGCGCGGTACTCGGTCGACCGGGAGTGGGTCGTGCCGCACTTCGAGAAGATGCTGTACGACAACGCGCTGCTGGGCCGGGTGTACGCGCACCTGTGGCGCTCCACCGGGTCGGACCTCGCCCGCCGGGTCGCCCTGGAGACCGCCGACTTCCTGGTCCGCGAACTGCGCACCGCCGAGGGCGGGTTCGCCTCCGCGCTGGACGCCGACAGCGACGACGGCACGGGCAAGCACGTCGAGGGCGCGTACTACGTGTGGACGCCCGAGCAGGTGCGCGCGGTGCTCGGCGAGGCCGACGCCGAGCTCGCCACGCAGTACTTCGGCATCACCGAGGAGGGCACCTTCGAGCACGGTGCCTCGGTGCTCCAGCTCCCGCAGCACGAGGGCGTGTTCGACGCCGAGCGGGTCCGGTCGGTACGGGAACGGCTGCTGGCCGCGCGGACCCAACGGCCCGCGCCCGGGCGGGACGACAAGGTCGTGGCCGCCTGGAACGGCCTCGCGATCGCCGCGCTGGCCGAGACCGGCGCCTACTTCGACCGGCCGGATCTGGTGGAGGCGGCGGTCGCCGCCGCCGATCTGCTGGTCCGGCTGCATCTGGACGACCAGGGCCGGCTCACCCGCACCAGCCGCGACGGGCGGGCGGGTGGCAACGCCGGGGTACTGGAGGACTACGCCGATGTCGCCGAGGGCTTCCTCGCGCTGGCCTCCGTCACCGGGGAGGGCGTCTGGCTGGATTTCGCCGGGTTGCTGCTCGACCACGTGCTGACGCGGTTCCGGGACGCGGACGGGTCGCTGTACGACACGGCGGTGGACGCGGAGCGGCTGATCCGGCGGCCCCAGGACCCGACGGACAACGCGGCGCCCTCCGGGTGGACGGCGGCGGCGGGGGCGTTGCTGACGTACGCCGCGCACACCGGGTCCGGGCCGCACCGGGAGGCGGCGGAGCACGCGCTGGGGGTGGTGAAGGCGCTCGGGCCGCGGGTGCCGAGGTTCGTGGGGTGGGGGCTGGCGGTGGGGGAGGCGTATCTCGACGGGCCCCGGGAGGTCGCGGTGGTGGGGGACGGGGAGCTGCGGCGGGCCGCGCTGCTCGGGACCGCGCCGGGGATGGTGGTGGCCTTCGGCGAGGAGGGGAGTGAGGAGTTTCCGCTGCTCGCCGGGCGGGGGCTGGTCGGTGGGGAGGCGGCGGCGTATGTGTGCCGGGGGTTTGTCTGTGAGGCGCCGACCACTGATGTGGGGCGGTTGCGGGAGGCGGTTCAGTGACGGCGCGTCGTGGCTGGTCGCGCCCACGCGGCGGAGCCGCATATGACACAGCCCCGCGCCCCTAACGGGGCACGTATGTGCTGACGATCGCTTCCAGTTGCCCGTGGTGCGCTCCCCGCCAGTAGGCCCGGCCGCATGACTCGCACCGGGCGAACACGTCGTACGACCGCTGCGTGCCGCTTTCCAACTGGTCCGCCACCTCCTCCTTCGTCGCCTCGCGGAGCGGGCCGTTGCAGGCCGTGCAGCGGGTCCAGGGGTGCAGGGCGGGGGCGAAGCGGTTCAGGATGTCGGTGAGCTGGTCGTCGGGGCGGGTGCTGTAGACGAAGGCGCCGGCCCACAGTTCGCGGCGGCGCAGCAGGCCCCGGTCGCGGCTGAGCAGTACCCGGCGTTCGGCGGCGGAGCGGGCGGCCAGCGCCGGGTCGCCGATGTCGGTCGACTCGTAGGCGGCGTCCACGCCGAGCAGGCGCAGCCGGCGGGCCAGGGTGCCGAGGTGGACGTCGAGGAGGAAGCGCAGCGGGGCGCCCGGCACCCGCTGCGGGCGGTCCACGGGGCGGACGGTGACCGACTCGCCGGGCGCCGGGACGTGGCCGGGCGGCACCGGGCGGCCGTCGACGAGCAGGGTGCCGACCTCGGTCAGCGGGACGCCGAGGGACTCCACGACGTGGCCGAGGGTGGAGACGCCGTCGGTGGCGGCCGGGGTGGAACCGGTGGGCCGTGCCCGGGGGACGAAGAGGAGCAGCTCGGGGGCGAACTCGACGTGGATCTCGGGACCGTTCACCCGTTCAGGATGTCATGATCGCCGGGTCTCGGGCAGGTCGCGGAAGACGGCGAGGGCGCGGTCGGTCAGCAGCGTCAGGTCGTCCCGGCAGCCCTGCTCGACCCAGTGGACCACCGTCTCCAGCAGGGCTCCCATCAGGCCCATCGCGTAGACCCGGACCTCCAGGTCGCTCTCGCCCTGGCCGGTGCGGCCGGCCAGGGCGCGGCACATCAGGCGGCCGGTGACGGACATGCTCTCCATCAGCCGGGCCCGGACGGCCGGGACCTCGGCCACCAGGCGGACCCGGAGCAGCATGTCGTCCCGGCCGAAGTGCGGGTTCTCGCCGAGGGTGAGGGCGGTCGCGCGGTGCAGGGCCCGGCGCAGCGCCTGCGGGAGCGGTTCGTCGGCCGGGCGGTGCTCCAGCAGTTCCTCCACCAGGGGCTCGTACTCGTCCCACAGGACGATGTCCTCCTTGGTGGGGAAGTAGCGCAGCACGGTGCTCGGCGAGACCTCGGCCCGCTCGGCGATCCGCTCGACGCCGGTGGCGTCGTAGCCCCGTTCGCGGATCAGGGCGTACGTCGCCGCCCTGATCGCGAGCCGGGTCTTGAGCTTCTTCCGCTCCCGCAGGCCCGGCGGGCGGGCCGGTGCGGAGGCGGGGGTGTGCGCCGGGGGCATGCCTTCCCTTGTCGGTCCCTTGTCGGTCCAGGTACAGGTCTAGTAGGCGACCAGCGAGATCCCCACGTAGTGCGCGATGAACGCGGCCAGCGTGAAGGAGTGGAAGACCTCGTGGAAGCCGAACCAGCGCGGTGACGGGTTCGGCCGCTTGATGCCGTAGACCACGCCGCCGACGCTGTAGAGCACCCCGCCCACGATCACCAGGACCAGGACCGCGATGCCGCCGGCCCGCATGAAGTCGGGCAGGTAGAAGACGGCCGCCCAGCCCATGGCCAGGTAGCAGGGGGTGTAGAGCCAGCGCGGGGCGCCGACCCAGAAGACCCGGAAGGCGATGCCGGCCGCCGCGGCGGCCCAGATGCCCCACAGCAGCCACCGGCCCTGGGACGCCGGGAGCAGCAGCATGGTCAGCGGGGTGTAGGTGCCCGCGATGATCAGGAAGATGTTGGCGTGGTCCAGGCGGCGCAGCACGCCGTCCATCCGCGGGCTCCAGTCGCCCCGGTGGTACAGGGCGCTGACGCCGAACAGCAGGCAGGCGGTCAGGACGTAGACCCCGCAGGCGACGCGTGCTCTGGTCGAGTCGGCGAGTGCGGTGAGCGCGAGGCCCGCGACGAGCACGGCCGGGAACATTCCGAGATGCAGCCAGCCGCGGAGCTTGGGCTTGACCGGATGCGGCAGGGAGAGCGCGACGGGACCGCGGCCGGCGGCCGGGGAATCCGTGTGCGCATCGGAGGCGGACGCAGTCATACGCCGAAGAGTACCTACGGAACCGTAAGTTACGCGTCAGTACAGCCGTACGAATTCGGTCGCGCATTCCATGATCTCACGGGTGTCGAGTAAAAGAAGTGCCAGGTGAACTCCACGTATACGCAAAAAAAACCGGGACCCGCGCGGAGATTCGCCAAGGTGCGTGGCGTTCCTCACGCCGCTCAGGTGTGCGCCCCTCTGGACAGATGGGCGAGGGCGTCGGATGATCAAATGAGTGCGGTCGGCACCGGATGAGCGCCCGAGTGATCCTGGGCAGGCGTCCGGGTCGCAGCCCCCACGGGGCCTCCAACACCACATCCCTCAGTTAGGAGCAATCGTGGCGCGCGACATCGCGGCTTCCCCCGTCCCCACCCAGCACCAGGAGCTGATCTCGTGGGTGACCGAGATCGCCGAACTGACGCAGCCGGACAACGTGGTCTGGTGTGACGGATCCGAGGCCGAGTACGAGCGGCTGTGCGAGGAGCTCGTCGCCAAGGGCACCTTCCGCAAACTCGACCCGATCAAGCGCCCCAACTCCTACTACGCGGCCTCCGACCCCAGCGACGTCGCCCGCGTCGAGGACCGCACCTTCATCTGCTCCGCCAAGGAGGAGGACGCCGGTCCCACCAACCACTGGAAAGACCCCGCCGAGATGCGGGAGACCTTCAGCGGGGCGAACGGCCTGTTCCGCGGCTCGATGCGCGGCCGGACCATGTACGTCGTCCCGTTCTGCATGGGGCCGCTGGGCTCCCCGCTGTCCGCGATCGGCGTCGAGATCACCGACTCGGCGTACGTCGCCGTCTCGATGCGCACGATGACCCGCATGGGACAGCCGGTCCTCGACGAACTGGGCGAGCGCGGCTTCTTCGTCAAGGCCGTGCACTCGCTGGGCGCCCCGCTCGGCGAAGGACAGCAGGACGTGCCCTGGCCGTGCAACAGCACCAAGTACATCTCGCACTTCCCCGAGGACCGCGAGATCTGGTCCTACGGCTCCGGCTACGGCGGCAACGCGCTGCTCGGCAAGAAGTGCTACGCGCTGCGCATCGCCTCCGTCATGGCCCGCGACGAGGGCTGGCTCGCCGAGCACATGCTGATCCTGAAGCTGACCCCGCCGCGCGGTGAGTCCAAGTACGTGGCCGCCGCCTTCCCGTCCGCCTGCGGCAAGACCAACCTCGCCATGCTGGAGCCGACCATCCCCGGCTGGACGGTGGAGACCATCGGCGACGACATCGCCTGGATGCGGTTCGGCGAGGACGGCCGGCTCTACGCGATCAACCCGGAGGCCGGCTTCTTCGGCGTCGCGCCCGGCACCGGCGAGCACACCAACGCCAACGCGATGAAGACGCTGTGGGGCAACTCGGTCTTCACCAACGTCGCCCTCACCGACGACAATGACGTGTGGTGGGAGGGGATGACCGAGGAGACCCCGGCGCACCTCACGGACTGGAAGGGCAACGACTGGACGCCCGCCTCGCAGACCCCGGCCGCGCACCCCAACGCCCGCTTCACCACCCCCGCCGCGCAGTGCCCGATCATCGCGCCGGAGTGGGAGGACCCGGGAGGCGTGCCGATCTCCGCGATCCTGTTCGGCGGGCGCCGCGCCACCGCCGTACCGCTGGTCACCGAGTCCTTCGACTGGAACCACGGCGTCTTCCTCGGCGCCAACGTGGCGTCCGAGAAGACCGCCGCCGCCGAGGGCAAGGTCGGTGAGCTGCGCCGCGACCCGTTCGCCATGCTGCCGTTCTGCGGCTACAACATGGGCGACTACATGGGTCACTGGATCGACGTCGCCAGGGACAAGGACCAGGCCAAGCTGCCGAAGATCTACTACGTCAACTGGTTCCGCAAGGACGACGACGGCCGGTTCGTGTGGCCCGGCTTCGGGGAGAACGGCCGCGTCCTGAAGTGGATCGTGGAACGGCTTGAGGGCAAGGCGGCGGGCGTCGAGACGCCGATCGGCGTGCTGCCGGCCAAGGGCGCGCTGGACACCGACGGCCTGGACCTGTCCGAGGCCGACCTGGACTTCCTGCTCAGCGTCGACAAGGAGGTCTGGCGCGAGGAGGCGGCCCTGGTCCCCGAGCACCTGAACACCTTCGGCGACCACACCCCGAAGGAGCTGTGGGACCAGTACCGGGCGCTGGTGGAGCGCCTGGGCTGAGCTCCCGTCCACAAGAACTCCGCGGCCGGTCCGGCAAGCCCTGACCAGCGTTGTCGTCACGAAGGCCGGCCGTTGAGGGGGATCCGCCCCGCTCCAGTAGCTCGATGTCCCGGAGCATCGGGGCGGACCTCGTCCGGGCCGGGTCCCCGCACAACGGCGTGCGACGGACCCGGCCCAAACTGTCAGTTGGAGCGGTCCTCCAGATACCGGGTGTGCGACTCCTGGCGCCGCTCCTCGGTCTCCCGCAGCCGCGCCGCCAGCGCCGCCGCCTCCTCGTGCAGCAGACCGAGCTGGCGTTCCAGGTGCCGTTCCGGCGGCTCGCCGCCCGGCGTCATCCGGCTCCACCAGCGGGTGCGCACATACGCGTCGACGGATTCGGGGACGTCCTGCCGTACCGCCCGGGTCAGCGTGTGCACGCCCTCCGGGTCCTCGGCCAGCACCTCGGTGGCCCAGCCCGGCGTCAGCAGCCCGCCCAGCAGGTCCATCAGCTCGGTGAGACGCCCGGCGGCGGCCGGCGGCAGGTCGACGTCGGCGAGGTAGGCGTGCAGCCGTTCCAGGTCGGCGCGGATCTCGTCGAGCCGGGCCGACGGGTCGGGGAAGGCGGGCGGGGCGGGCCGCTCCGGCGGGGCGATCAGCGCGCCCGCGCCGTACAGACCGGCGACCACCACCGGCCAGTACGGACCGGCCACCCCGGTGAAGGTCAGCACCAGCCCGGCCAGCCCGCAGACGCTGCCCGCGATGTTCTTCCGGGACTCCAGGTACTCATTGATAGCCACGGATCTCCTCGAAGGCGCCGTCCAGCGAGCCCCGCTGGGCGTCGAACAGCCGGCCGCCGGTCAGCTCGGCGATGTGCGCCAGCTCCGCCCGGTCGGAGTCGCCGAACAGGATGGGGAAGACGGGGATCTGCTGCCGGTCGCGGCTCAGCGCGCGGTAGAAGCCGTCGAAGTCGGCCGCGTCGGCGCCGGTGGTGTTCTCGCCGTCCGTCATCAGCACGATCGACGTGAACGTGTCCGTGCCGGTGCCCAGATGGTCGTACGCCTTCTCCAGCGAGGTGTAGACGGCGGTGTCGCCCGACGCGGTGAGCGCGTCGGTGTCGGCGCGGATCGCCGTCAGGCCGCGCTGCGGATCGGACGGGTCGACCACATGGCGGCGCACGCTCTTCACCGCGGAGCCGAACGGCATCAGCGTGACCTCCTCGCGTTCCCGGAAGTCGCCGGTCAGACCGGTCAGCGCGGTCTTCAGGCGGTCCAGCCGGTCGCCCTTCATGGAGCCGGAGGTGTCCAGCACGTACACCGTGCGCGAGGGGCGGCGCAGTTCGTTCTCGTAGGAGTCGAGCAGGCCGTCGGCGACCGAGCGGGTGCCGGGGAAGGGGAGTTCGCGGCGGCGTTCGGGGTCGAGGCCAACGGCGGGGGCCACGGAGGGGACCACCGGGCGGCGCAGGGTGGTCTCGGTGATCTGCCGCTGGCGCGCGGGGGTGCGCAGCGCGGCGGCCACCTCGCGGACGTCCTCGCGGGTCGCGGCGGAGGTGGCGGTGAGCGAGGAGAGCGGGTAGTCGGCGGTGACCACGCCGTCCCGGGGGCGGATCACGGTGAGACCGTCGATGCCCTTGAGGACGGACTCGTAGTTGAGCAGCGCGTCCACGGTGCCGCGCCGCTCGTAGGCAGCCGCCAGCCAGGCCGAGGAGCCCGAGGTCAGCTGCTGCCCCTGGAAGAACTCCGTCAGCCGGGGCCGGGCCTTCGCCACGTCCGCGTCGGTCAGCGCCGCCTCGGCACCGGAGAGCGCCGAGGCCACCGAGACGAGGGTGGCGAAACCGGAGTTGGAGCGGGCCGGGTCGGTCATGCCGTATGTCAGCTGCCCGGCCGCGACGGCCTCCTCGACCTGGGACCAGGTGACGTCGTTCGGCTGCCACCCGAGCTTCTTCACGGTGGCGGTCCGTACGCCGATGGCGACCGGGCTGGTCATCACCGGCGTCTCGGACACGACCCGCTTCGCGGCCTCCGGGCGCAGCCGCAGATAGTCGTTGGACGACAGCCACACCGCGTCGTACTGCCCGTCCGTCTTCCCCTTGGCCAGCATGTCGACGGCGTCCAGGGTGCCCATCGCGGTCAGCCGGACGGTGACGCCGGTGTCCTTCCTGACCTGCTCCAGGACCGGTGCCAGGTCGGTCAGCTCGCTGGAGGCGAGGACGCGCAGGGTGCCGGGTGCGGCGGGGCCGGGGACGCCGGGGGTGGAGATGCCGGCCGGCGGGCCGTCGTCGTCGGCGGGGGTGCAGGCGGTCAGCAGGGCGAGGGCGGCCGTCAGGCCGAGGGCGAGGAGGCGGGGTCTCATGCCGGGCCGCCTTCCAGGACGCCCTTGGAGCGGCTGCGCTCCAGGTAGGTGCTCGCCTGCTGAAGCTCGGCGGTCAGCGACTCGACCGTGCTGGCCATCGCCTCGGTGGCCCGCACCTTGTAGCTGTCGATGGTGTCCAGGGTGCGGTAGATCTGCTGGAACGCCTGGCGCAGGGTGTCCGCGCCGACCGCCGGGTCGGCGGCGATCCGCTGGATCTCGCCGCTCTGCGTGGCGAGCATCTCCGCGTTGCCCCGGATCAGGTCCTCGGTCGTCCCCCGCAACGCGTCGACCTGCTCGACGACCTTCTTCTGATGGTCGAGCGCGGAGGCCAGCATCACCGAGATGCGCAGTGCGGACACGGTGGTCGTGGCGGCCCGGTCGACGCCCTTGATCAGCTCCTCGTTGTTGCGGCGTACGACGTCCATGGCGAGGTAGCCCTGCGCGCACACCGCGAGCTGGGTCAGCAGGTCCTGGTGCTTCTGCCGGATGGGGAAGAGTACGTCGGCGCGGAGCGCGTCGGCCTGCTGGGGGTCGCCGACGCCGGCGATGTGCTCCTCGACGGCGGTGTCCAGCGCCTCGGTCAGCACCACGTACTCCTGGAGCTTGCCCATCGTCTCCCACAGCCGGACCCGCTCCGTCTGCAACGCGGCGTTGTCACGGCGCAGTTCGTCCTGCCCGCCGCGCAGCGCGCCCACGATCGCGTTGAGCGTGCCCTGCGCGGAGGCGTACTTGGCGAGGTGGTCGCGCAGTTTGCTGCCACCGGGCAGCCGGGACAGGAACCGGCGGGCCTTGGCGGCCGGCAGGTCGCGCGGGTCGAGGTCCTCGACCACCCGGCGCAGCTCCACCAGCGAGCCGGCCACCTGGGCCTGGGCGTCGCCGCCCTTGCCGGGCAGGCTGCGCACGGTGCGCTCCAGCATCCGGTTGGACTGCGCGGCGGCGGCCCGCAGCTCGCCGGCGCCCAGTGCGGTGACCTCGCCGACCTGGCCGGCGAACTCCGGGGAGCGGGCGTCCAGCGCCGCCAGCGACCGCGCGAAGGCGGCGGCCCTGCGGGCCGTCTCGGCGCGGACTTCCGCGTCCACCGGGACGAGTCCGCCGGCCTTCTCCCGGGGCACGGCGGCCACCGGCTCGGGCGGGGTGAGCGTGAAGGTCGTGTCCGTGTCCTGGTCGGTCATGTCCGGGTCCCCCGTCATCCACGGGCCCGGCGGGCGATCTCGCGCAGCACCTTCGAGGTGGGCACGGGCGCCTGCCGGACGCCGGTCAGCTGTTGGTTGAGATACGCGGTGTGGTCCTGGGTGGCCCGGCCGAACTCGGCGGTCGCACCCTGCGGCCGGAACCCGTGCCGGACGGCGAGCGTGCGCAACTCCGGGTCCCCGGCCAGCAGTTCCCCCAGCTTCCGGCCGTCCTCGGTCAGCGGTACGACCGTGTGGTCGCTGGTCGTGGTGGTGTCCGGGTAGAGGACGGTGAGGTCGCCGACGTCCTGGTCCTCCTGGAGCAGGGCGGTGACCTGGGACTCGTAGACCAGCACCAGCGGGTTGCCGACGCCGCTGACGAAGTCCCGGAACGCGGCGTCCGAGCTGGACTGCTGGGCGCCCTGCACTTGCACCAGCTTGCGCATCAGCGGTGCGGTGCGGGCCACGTCGGCGGCCGAGGCGGCGACCTGGTTGCCGCCCGCGACATAGGAGGCGGCGGCCAGCCACAGGGCGCCGGAGTTGGAGGACTCCGGGTCGGTGGTGGAGACGTAGACCGTCCCGCTCAACTCCCCGTGTTCCTCCGCGCCCTTGAGCTGCTGCCAGGTGCGGTCCTCGGCGGCGGCGTCCAGGAAGGCGGCCGTCTTCAGGGTGCCGCCGTGGTCGCGGTCGAGGGTGGCCAGCCCGTTGTCCGCCAGTACGTCGGCGGCGGCCCGGTGGGCGACGACGACCAGCGGCGAGTAGAACGGCCGGGGCAGCGGCTCCCGGACGCCGTACCGCTTCGCGAGTTCGTCGGCGGGGGCCTGGCTGGAGGGGAAGGCGAGGTCGTAGCCCTTGAGGTCGAGCTGCTCCATCGCCCAGGACCCGGAGGTCTCGGTGGTCACGGCCCAGCCCTTGGCGGCGAGGGCCTCGACCACGGCGGGGTCGGCGAAGAACTCCGCCTTCTCCGACCCGATCACGGCACGCACGGTCTTCGTTGCCGGGCCGGCGTCCTCGGTTCCCCGGCCCGCGACGACGGCCACCACCACACCGCCGACCAGCAGGACCGCGAGGACTATCCCTGCGATTCGTCTCACACCGGGAAGCCTGCTCCCGGAACGGAACATTCCCCGTGTTCGATCATGAACGGGGGGTGTCGGATCGGCTCCGGGACTGCAACGCGGTCAGGGGCGCGGCCCCTACGGCGCCAGCGCGACCCCCCGCTCCGACGCCGCCGCGTGCAGATCCATCATCTCGGCGGACAGAATCGCCACCGCCGTGTCCGCCCGGGACGCGGCGACGACCAGCGCCCGCCCGGCCAGGGCATGCGCCCGTCGATGCAGGGCGCCCAACGGCGCACTCTCGGCGGCGTCGACGACCGGAACACGGGCCGGCACCTCGCCGCCCCGCAACCGCGCCACCTGCGCGGCGATCCGCTCCGCCGCCGTGTCCAGCTCGGCGCCGGGGGTGAGCGCCCGCAACTGGTCCGTCACGGCGAGCAGCGCGCCGAGATGGCCGGCGAGCTGGATGTCCAGCTCTTCCTCACGGGACCGATGGGGGAACTCCGGGGCGCGGCCGGCCGTCGTGCTGTGGACCGACTTGGTGCGGATCGGTTCGTACATGGACGGCCTCCTAGTGAATCAGGAAACCATCCTACATTGGATTGATTCTAAAGTTGAGCTGTTCCCCAATGAAGCAGGTCAGGGCTGGCCGTACCCGTCCAGGAAGCGGCCGATCCGGCCCACCGCGTCCCGCAGGTCCACCGCCGAGGGCAGCGTCACCACCCGGAAGTGGTCCGGTTCCGGCCAGTTGAAGCCGGTGCCCTGGACGACCATGATCTTCTCCTGCCGGAGCAGGTCCAGGACCATCTGCCGGTCGTCCTTGATCTTGAACACGTCGGGGTCGAGCCGGGGGAACAGATACAGCGCCCCCTTCGGCTTCACGCACGTCACCCCCGGGATCTGGGTCAGCAGCTCGTACGCCGTGTCGCGCTGCTCCCGCAGCCGGCCGCCCGGCAGCACCAGGTCCTTGATGGTCTGCCGCCCGCTGAGCGCCGCGACCACCCCGTGCTGGCCCGGCATGTTGGCGCACAGCCGCATGTTCGCCAGGATCGTCAGGCCCTCGATGTACGACTCGGCGTGCGCGCGCGGACCGGACACCGACATCCAGCCGACCCGGTAGCCGGCCACCCGGTACGCCTTCGACATGCCGTTGAAGGTGAGGGTGAGCAGGTCCGGGGCGACCGACGCGGTCGGCACGTGTACGGCGTCGTCGTAGAGGATCTTGTCGTAGATCTCGTCCGAGCAGACCAGCAGGTTGTGCCGGCGGGCGATGTCGGTCAGGCCGCGCAGCAGCGCCTCGTCGTAGACCGCGCCCGTCGGGTTGTTCGGGTTGATGATGACGATGGCCTTGGTGCGGTCGGTGACCTTGCGCTCGATGTCGGCGAGGTCCGGCATCCAGTCGGCCTGCTCGTCGCAGCGGTAGTGCACGGCGGTGCCGCCGGAGAGCGAGACGGCCGCCGTCCACAGCGGGTAGTCCGGCGCCGGGACGAGGACCTCGTCGCCGTCGTCGAGCAGCCCCTGCATCGCCATCACGATCAGCTCGGAGACGCCGTTGCCGATGAAGACGTGCTCGACGTCGGTCTCGATGCCGAGGGTCTGGTTGTGCATGACGACCGCCCGGCGCGCGGCCAGCAGCCCCTTGGCGTCGCCGTACCCGTGGGCCGTGGAGACGTTGCGGAGGATGTCCTCCAGGATCTCCGGCGGGCACTCGAACCCGAAGGCGGCCGGATTGCCGGTGTTCAGCTTCAGGATGCGGTGACCGGCCGCTTCCAGCCGCATCGCCTCCTCGAGCACCGGGCCCCGGATCTCGTAACAGACGTTGGCGAGCTTGGTCGACTGGATCACCTGCATGTCCGCGAGCTTACGGGCAGGTAACGGTCGCCGGGCCGTGTTTTCCGCCACGTGAGACGGGTGGTTTGCGAGGATTTTCCGTTCCCTGGCGCGTTCTCAGCGCGGCGCCCGCCGTACCGACCGCCCCGCCAGTACGTCCGTCCGCCGGCCGTCCTCGATCACGAACCGGCCGTCCACCAGCACGTGCGGGATGCCGGTCGGCAGCCGGCGCGGGTCGGCGAAGGTGGCGCCCGCCGCGACCGTGACCGGGTCGAAGAGGACCAGGTCGGCGCGGTAGCCCTCGCGGACCAGGCCCCGGTCGGGCAGCCGCAGCCGGGCCGCCGGACGCGAGGTGAGGTGGGCCACGCACTCCTCCAGCGACAGCACGCCCAGCTCGCGCACGTAGTGCCCGAGGTAGTGCGGGAAGGTGCCGTAGGCGCGCGGGTGCGGTTTCGCGCCGTGCAGGATGCCGTCCGAGCCGCCGGTGTGCACGCGGTGCCGCATGATCGCGCGGACGTTCTCCTCGTGGCCGACGTGCTGGAGGATGCTGGGCGCCAGCCGGTCCCGGCGCAGCAGCCGGCGGGCCACCGTCCACGGGGTCTCGCCGCGGGCCGTCGCCGTCTCCTGGACCGTGCGGCCCACATGGTCGGCGAGGGCCGGGTCGCCGACCCCGGAGATCTCGACGGTGTCCCACTCGACGGGCACCCCGTGGCAGCCGTCGGCGCCGGTCACCTCCAGGTCGTGCCGGATCCGCTCGGCGGTGCCGTCGTCGGCGAGGCGCTCGAGGATCTGCTCCGGGCCGCCCTCGCTCGCCCAGCTCGGCAGCAGCGCGGCCAGGGTGGTGGAGCCGGGGGTGTAGGGGTAGGTGTCCAGGGTGATGTCGGCGCCGGCGGCCAGCGCCTCGTCCAGGAGGGTCAGCAGCTCGGCGGCACGGCCCTTGTTGACGCCGAAGTTCATGGTGGCGTGGGCGAGGTGCAGGGAGCAGCCGGCCTCCCGGGCCAGGTCCACCATCTCCGCGTACGCCTGAAGCGCGCCCGCCCCGTACGAGCGGTGGTGCGGGCAGTAGTAGCCGCCGTACCGGGCCACCACCCGGCACAGTTCGGTCAGCTCGGCGTCCTTGGCGTACATGCCCGGCGTGTACGTCAGCCCGGACGACATGCCGACCGCGCCCTGCTCCATGCCCTCGGCGACCAGCCGCCGCATCCGGTCCAGCTCGGCGTCGGTCGCCGCCCGGTCGTCCCAGCCGACGGCGAGCGCGCGGACCGTGCCCTGGGGGATCAGGTAGGCGGCGTTGACGGCGACGCCCCGGTCCAGGCGGTCCAGGTACTCGCCGACCGAGCGCCAGTCGAGGTCGAGGTCGTCGCCGGGGCCGTTCCAGCCGGCGATGGCGCGGCGCACCTCGCCGAGGACGCGGTCGTCGACCGGCGCGTAGGACAGGCCGTCCTGGCCGAGCACCTCCAGGGTGACGCCCTGCGCGGCCTTCGCGCTGTGGTCGGGGTCGCGCAGCAGCGCGAGGTCGCTGTGCGCGTGCATGTCGACGAAGCCGGGGGAGAGGGTCAGTCCCTCGGCGTCCAGTTCGCGGCGGGCGGTGGGGCGCTGGCAGCCGGCCTGGGCCGCCTCCTTGACGATCGACACGATCCGGCCGCCGTCCACCACCACGTCCGCCCGGTAGGAGCTCGCGCCGGAGCCGTCGACGACGTCCGCGTCCCGGATGACCAGTTCCGCCACGGCCGCCTCCTAGAAGAACGTACGGATGTAGTCGACGACCGTACCGTCCGCCTCGGCGACCGGGATCAGCTGCCATTTGTCGAAGGACGTGCACGGATGGGACAGGCCCATGCCGACCCAGTCGCCGACCGCCAGGTCCGCGTCCGGGCCGGTGCGCAGCCAGGCGTGCTGGTCGGACAGGCCGGTCACGGTGACGCCGGTGGCCGGCCGCTCCGCGCCGCCGCGCCGGACCACCTGGGCGAAGGGCAGGTGCAGGTCGTGGGCCGCGTCCCGCTTGCCCGCGTTGGTGAACGCCTGCTCGGCGGCGGGGCGGGAGACTACCTGGCTCCACAGCCGGAACGCGGGCTCCAGGGCGCCTTCCCCGGGGACCCGGTTGAAGGGGGTCAGCTCGCGGTAGTGGCCGTCGTCGTGCGAGACGTACGCGCCCGAGCGCAGCAGCTTCAGGACCGGCCGGGAGAGCGCCGGGACCTCGGCGAACACGTCGGCCACCGCGTCGAACCAGGCGCTGCCGCCCGCGCTCAGCACGATCTCCGCCGCCTCGCCGAAGTGCCCCCGCCGGTCCAGGCCGGCGGCGAGCGCGACCAGCCGTCGCAGATAGGCCCGCACCCGCTCCGGGTCGGCGTCCGGCACCTCGCCCTCGTACCCGGCGACCCCGGCCAGCCGCAGCCCCGCGGCGGCCGTCACCGCGTCGGCGACCGCCGCGCACTCCGCCTCCGTGCGCGCCCCGGTCCGGGCGCCCGCGCCCGCCGCCAGCTCCACCACCACGTCCAGCGGCCGGACCGCCCCCGCGAGCGCCGCGGCCATCAGCTCCACGCCGGGCACGGAGTCGACGTAGGCGACGAGCCGGAAGTCCGGGTCGGCGTCCTGCTCGGCGGCGATCCAGCGCAGCGCGGCCGCGTCGACCAGCTCGTTGGCCAGGAAGATCCGCCGGACGCCGAAGGCGCGGGCCACCCGCACCTGGTGCGGGACGGCCAGCGTGATGCCCCAGGCGCCGTGTTCGAGCTGGCGGTGGAAGAGCTGCGGGGCCATCGAGGTCTTGCCGTGCGGCGCGAAGGCCAGGCCGTGCCGGGCCGAGTAGGTCTCCATGAGCGCGAGGTTGTGCGCCAGGCGCTCGGCGGACAGGGCCAGTACGGGGGTGGTGAAACCGCCGGTGAAGAGGTTGCGGCGCTGACCGGCCAGCTCGGCGACGGTCAGGCCGTACGCGTCCGGCGGCAGGCCCTTGAAACGGTGGTCGACATGCTCCTCGGCGAGCTTGGCGAGTTCGGCCAGGGCTTCGGTACCGGTGTCGAGGGCCATGCCAGCCTCCCTGTTCAGGTGCGTTGCGTACAATGCAACGACCATTGCGTATATCGCTCCCCGCTGTCTAACATCTCGACGAACCCGGGGTCAACGACAAGGAGTCTGCTCATGGACCTGGACGCCGTCGATGTCGTCGCACTCGGCGAGTCCATGGTCACGTTTCTGCCCTCGCGCCCCGGCCGGCTGGCCGACGTGCCCTCCTTCGACCGGGCCATCGGCGGCGCCGAGTCCAACGTCGCCTGCGCGCTGGCCGCCGCCGGGCACCGGGTCCGCTGGGTCGGCCGGGTCGGCGCGGACGGCTTCGGCGACCACCTGGTGGCGACGATCGGCGGCCACGGGGTCGACGTGAGCGCGGTGCGCCGCGATCCCGACCGCCCGACCGGCGTGTACTTCCGCACCGCCGGCGACCGGGCCACCGACGCGCACGAGGTGGCGTACTACCGGGCCGGCTCGGCCGCCTCCGCGATGTCGCCGCGGACGGTGGACCTGGCCGCGGTCCGCTCCGGGCGGGTCCTGCATCTGTCCGGGATCACGGCGGCGCTGTCCGCGGGCTGCCTGGAGCTGATGCGGGAGCTGACCGCCCGCCGCGCGGGGCGGCCGCTGGTCTCCTTCGACGTCAACTACCGGCCGGGGCTGTGGCGCGGCCGGGGGGACGGTCCCGAGGTGCTGCGGGAGCTGGCGCGGGGCGCGGACCTCGTGTTCGCCGGGGACGACGAGGCGTGGGACCTGGGCGGACCCGAGGCCGTCCGGGCCGCGCTGCCCGAACCCGACCTGCTGGTCGTCAAGCAGGGCGCCGCCGGTGCCACCGCCTTCCACGGCCCGCACGCCACCTTCGTCCCGGCTCCCCAGGTCGACGTCGTGGCCGCGGTCGGCGCCGGCGACGCCTTCGCCGCCGGGTTCCTCTCCGCCACCCTGCGCGGACTGCCGGTACGGGACCGGCTGCGGCACGGGCACCTCGCCGCCGCCGCGGCCCTCACCGTCCCCGGCGACCTCGCCGCACCCCCCGCCCGCGACCACGCCGACCGGCTGGTCGCCCTGGACGACGCGGAGTGGGGGAGACTGCGCCTTGGCCCCGGCTGGACACCGGACGTCCCGGGGGCCGCCGAGGAGGTACGCAGCCCATGAGCCAGACCGTCGACCGCGCGCTCAGCATCCTGCCGCTGCTCGCCGAGGGCCCCGCCGACCTGGGCCGGGTCGCCGACACCCTCGGCGTGCACAAGTCCACGGCCCTGCGCCTGCTGCGCACCCTGCACGAACACGGCTTCGTCTACCGCCAGTCCGACCAGCGCTACCGCCTCGGCGCCCGGCTCATCTCGCTGGCCCAGGAGGCGATGGAGAACCTGGACGTCCGCGAGATCGCCCACCCGCACCTGGTCCGCCTCAACGAGAGCTGCGGCCACACGGTGCACCTCGCCGTGCACGAGGAGGACGAGGTCCTCTACATCGACAAGGTGGAGAGCCGCTACCCGGTCCGGATGTACTCCCGGATCGGCAAGCCGGTCGCCCTCACCGTCGCCGCCGTCGCCAAACTGCTGCTCGCCGACCTCCCCGAGCCCGAGCGGCGGGCGCTCGCCGACTCGCTCGACTACCCCCTGTACACGGCCCGTTCGACGCCCAACTCCGCCGCCTTCCTGCGCGAGCTGGAGAAGGTGCGCGAACAGGGCTGGGCCACCGATCTCGGCGGCCACGAGGAGTCCATCAACTGCGTCGCCGCCCCCGTCAGGGACGCGGCCGGCCGGGTGGTCGCCGCGATGTCGGTCTCCGCGCCGAACGTCGTCGTCACCGCCGACGAACTCCTCACCCTGCTCCCGCTGGTGCGCCGTACGGCGGACGCGATCAGCGGCGAGTACTCCGGCCGGACCCCCGTCAAGGAAGTCAGCACATGACCGACAAGATCGCCCTCACCCCCTCCACCCACACCGTCCCCCCGGCGAAGTTCAGCCACGGAGTAAAGAGGGGCAACATCCTCCAGGTCGCCGGCCAGGTCGGCTTCCTCCCGCACGAGGAGGGCAAGGCCCCGACCCCGGCCGGCCCGACGCTGCGCGAGCAGACCCTCCAGACCCTCGCCAACGTCCAGGCGATCCTCGAGGAGGGCGGCGCGAGCTGGGACGACGCGATGATGATCCGCGTCTACCTCACCGACGTGGACCACTTCGCCGAGATGAACGCGATCTACAACGCGTACTTCGAGGAGCAGGGCCTCAGCCAGCCGCCGGCCGCCCGCACCACGGTCTACGTCGGCCTGCCCGCCGGGCTGCTGATCGAGATCGACGCGCTGGCCGTACTGGGCTGACGTTCCCCTCGTGTAACGATGCCGGGGGCGGCTGTGTGCGGCACAGGTTTGTCGACCATACTGCCCGCTGTGGAGCAGCGCATTGGATCGAGCAGCCAGCCCCTGGAAGGCGCCGGATTCGACCCGGCCTTCGTCCCCGGGCTCACCGCGCCCGGGTCCGGCGAACCGGCGGACGCCAAGCCGGCGGACGTGGCGTCGGCGGACGCCGAGCCGACGGACACCGAACCGGCGGACGTCGCACGGGAGGAGCCCGAGCAGGCCGACGAGGAGGCTCCGGACGAGCCGGCCGCCGACGGCCCGGTCTTCGAGGCGGCCGACCGCCGCGCCCGGATCGTCGCCGACCACAGGGGCGTACGCCTGAGCCTGGACGACCAGGAGTGCGAGTTCCGCTGGGACGAGATCGGCGCGGTCGAGACGGAGACGCCGCGCTTCGGCAAGCGGTTCACGGTGACCGTGCACACGCCGGACCGGCGCTGGTACTTCCTGGAGATCGAGGCGGCCGCCCGCAGCCGCTTCGCCGAGTGGGAGAACGCGCTGGACGCGGTGCTGGACGCGTACTTCGAGGACGCGGCGGAGCCGGAAGCGGAGCAGGAGGAACCGCAGGAGGCGTGAGGATCCCCGCACGCCCTCTTGCCCGACCGTCCGCCGTGAGCTTTGTTGACCTGCATGGCGGACACCACGGGCAACCTCAGTGACACCGGCACTCCCCGCACCTCCAGTTGGCGCCACATCGGCCCCGGCATCGTCGTCGCGGCGACCGGGGTCGGCGCCGGCGACCTGGTCGCCACGCTGATCGCGGGCGCGAACTTCGGCTACACCCTGCTGTGGGCGGCGGTCATCGGCTGCCTGGTGAAGATCTCCCTGGCCGAGGCGGCGGGCCGCTGGCACCTGGCCACCGGCCGCACCCTCTTCGACGGCTGGGCCAGTCTCGGCCCCTGGACCACCTGGTTCTTCGCGGTCTACGTGGTCGTCTGGGGCTTCGTCTACGGCGCGGCGGCGATGTCCTCCAGCGCGCTCCCGCTGCAGGCGCTGTTCCCCGACGTGATGGACCTGAAGTGGTGGGGCGTGGCCTGCGGCGTGGTCGGCCTGGTCTTCGTCTGGTTCAACAAGTACGCGGTCTTCGAGAAGGTCATGACGGTGCTGGTCGGCGTCATGTTCGTGGTCACGGTGTACCTGGCGGTCCGCGTCACCCCGAACCTCGGCGACGCCTTCGCGGGCCTGCTGCCCGTGCTCCCGGACGAGAAGGACTCCGTCCTCAACACCCTCGGCCTGATCGGCGGCGTCGGCGGCACCATCACGCTGGCCGCCTACGGCTACTGGGTCAACGCCAAGGGCTGGACCGGCACCGGCTGGATGAAGGTCATGCGGCTGGACAACCGGGTCGCGTACGCCACCACCGGCGTCTTCGTCGTCGCCATGCTGTTCGTCGGCGCCGAGATGCTGCACGCGGCGCACCTCGCGATCGCCAGCGGCGACCAGGGCCTGGTCCAGCTCAGTGACATCCTGGCGGACGAGTACGGCACGGCGACCGCGAAGTTCTTCCTGATCGGCTTCTTCGCCGCCTCCTTCACCTCGCTGATCGGCGTCTGGCACGGGGTCAGCCTGATGTTCGCGGACTTCGTGGCGCGGCTGCGGGCCGGCACCCGGGCGGCGACCGCCGAGAAGGTCGCCTCCGGCGCCCGCGAACGCTCCTGGCCGTTCCGCGCCTACCTGCTGTGGCTGACCTTCCCGCCCATCGCCCTGCTCTTCCAGGGCCAGCCCTTCCGGCTGGTCATCGTCTACGGCGTGCTGGGCGCGGCGTTCATGCCGTTCCTCGCCCTGACCCTGGTCTGGCTCCTCAACTCCGCCCGTACCCCGCGCGAGTGGCGCAACGGTCACCTGAGCAACGGCATGCTGGCGGTGGCCGGCCTGCTCTTCCTGGTGCTGTGCGTGAAGCAGGTCTGGGACCAGCCGTGGTCGGAGTTCTTCTAGCGCGCGGCCGACGTCTTCGCCGGGCCCCGGCCGTCTGCCCCCAGGTCTGCCCCCGAGGCCCTTGTGCCCCTGCGGGGCCACGGCGGCATCCTTGACTTTCTGTGCCTGAGTGTGGGGAGTGGCGATGCGCGCGCAAGAGGAGCGACCGGGCGGCCGTGGCGCCGGTGAACACCGGCCGGTCGTCGTCGCACCGCCGGTCGACACCTCGGTCCGGGGTGCCGGCGCCCCGGAGTGGACGACCCGGTCCGTCTCCGCACTACAGGGCAAGGCGGGCAACGCGGCGGTGCAGCGCGCGCTGACCCAGCGGCAGGAGACCGCGCCCGTGCAGCGGTCCTTCGGGGGCGAGCTGGGGTCCCTCGGTGTGCAGCACGTCATGGCGCAGCTCCGCAGCCGTTACCCGGGGCAGACCGTGCGGTACAGCGCGGTCAAGGCGGCGTACGACGACCCCACGACGGTCTACTCCTCCATCGAGGAGCTGGCGGCGGCGCTGGGCATCGGGCAGGCGCAGCAGTCCACGTCCGCGCCGGCCCCGCAGCCCGCCGTGACGACGCCCGTGACGACGCCCGCGCCGTCGGCCGCGACCCCGGCCGGCCGCCCGCCGCGGCCCCCGGTGAAGCCCAAGCCGGCCAAGCTCGGCGGTCCGGGGCAGCAGTCGTCCTCGGCGGCGGTCACCGCGGAGCAGGCCGCCCCCGTATCCACCCTGGCCCCGCCCACCCGGGCCACCGCCGCACCTCCGGTGCCCGTGACGGCCGGGGAACGGGCGACCTCCGAGCGCGTCTCGGTGGAGGACTTCGCGGCCAACGCCGCGCAGGCCAGGGACGAACTGGACGACGAGCTGACCACCCCGCGCAAGTACCTGCGCCGACGCGCGGCGAACGGGCTGGACGACGAGGTGTTCCAGCAAATGGCCAAGTCCGTCGCCGGCGCCGGGTTCGACCGGAAGAAGGTCGTGCGCCACCTCACCGACCAGCTCTACAGCTGCCTGGAGTGGACCGGCCGCGCACCCATCGCGGTCTTCACCCACGAGGCGCAGGGCAAGGGCGACCTGATGCTCGGCGTCAAGACCGCCGACGCGCTGCGCGCGAACTTCCCCCGCACCGAGCGCAACAAGAACGACATCTCCCTGATGACCGCCGAAGCGGCCGTCACGAAGCAACCGGGCGTCTTCGCCGACGCCGGGCACCCGTTCACGGTGCTTCCGGGCACCCGCCCCGGCGCACCGGACCTGCCCGGCCGGGGGCCGCTCCATACCGTCGTCGCCCCGCAGCTCCCCGTCACCAAGGACTTCGAGCAGAGCGTCGGCAAGTGGGGCAGCACGGCCTCCGCGATGACCGAGTACTCGAAGCCGAACGCCGGCGGGGCCAACGACCACACCACCGGTCTCGCGCCGAAAGAGGTCGGCATCACCTTCGACGCCGGTCTGCGGGCCTACAAGAAGCAGCAGGACCAGATCCAGGGCGAGGATGCCAAGCGGGCCGCCCGCCTGGAGAACCTCCAGGCGCTCAGGTCCCCCGAACTGCTCGCCGGGCTCTTCCCGGAGAACCAGCAGCAGGCGGCGCGCGACTTCGCGGCCGCCGCCTCCTCGCGGCTGTACTTCGCCTACTCCAACAAGAGCGCCCAGCGGTTCGCGCGCACCGTGGCCGAGCTGGAGCGGGACAAGGGACACGACGTGCACATCGTGCAGTCCACGCCCAAGGGGATGCCCGAGCTGGACGACCGGGTGAAGGCCGAATTGGCCGCGCTCGGCGTGGGCCGGGTCCGGGTGGTGACGGTGGACGGCAAGAGTTCCACGCTGACCAGTACGGACGTGAGCACCGGCGGCACCGGCAAGACGATGCACTGGATCACCACTAACCGCGTCCCGCACGACGACATGCTCACACTGATCAAGGCGAGCGAGCCGATCATGATGGCGACCGGCAACCAGAGCACCTCCGAGGCGCTCTCGGCCGGCAAGACCATCATGTACGAGAGCATCGGCATGGAGCAGAGCCAGGCGTTCCGGCAGGCGCTGTACCAGGGTGCCGGGGTGAGCCAGTCGGACATCCAGAGCATCGCGGCGCTCAGCGCGGACTTCGACCAGCGCAAGCCCGCCCTGGCGCCGCAGCGACCGCAGTTCGCGGCCGCCGCGGCGGCCCTGGACAGGATGCAGGAGCAGGACCGGATGGGGAAGTTCAGCGACCAAGCCGCCGCCACCAAGGACCTCGGCCGCTGGGTCGGCGGACAGCACCTTCGCGACTACCTGATGCGGTCCCCGCTCTCCGCGGAGCTGAGCGACGAGGAGGCCAAGCTGGAGGGCGACTCACGCAACGCCGGCGCCTACCGGGCCTTCGTCGACCACCTGCTCAACCTCCCGGGCGACGGCGAGTAGGCGCCGGGCCGGCCGGTCAGCAGTACTGCGCCTCCTTGCCGATCGACCGGTACATGCAGTCGGCGTTCTCCAGGAGCTGGAGCACCGCGTCCCGGTTGCGGGACGTCTCCCGCTCGATGACCTCGTCGGGCGGGTAGAAGCCGCCCGCGCCGCTGGAGGTCGGGTACATCTCGAAGGTGTACCCGAAGATCTTCTGGCTGCCCCACAGCCAGTCGTCGATCGAGCCGTCCGTGATGTACAGGTCGCTGGACTGCTCGGCGGTGTACCCGTTGCTGGCCGCCATCTTGCCGCCGACCGTGGCGAAGGCGTCGCGGTCGTCCGCCGTCATGCCGGTCGTGGTGTCGGAGTAGGTGTACCCGAACGGCCACAGCACCAGTTCGCTGTACGTGTGGAAGTCGATCCCGGCGGTGATCTGCTGCTGTCCGCCGACCACCCGGGAGCGCACGAAGTCGGCGACCACCTTCACCTCGGGGGCCGACTCGCCGGCCGCGCCGCGGTACGTCTCCGACGACGGTGAGCCGGACGACCCGCCGCAGCAGCCGAACTGATAGGCCCAGTTGCGATTGAGGTCGGTCCCGACGTACGAGGACCCGCTGTTGGGCTGCCGGTTCTTCCGCCACGACCGGTACGACCCGGTGGCGATGTCGTACTCGCCGCCGTCCGGGTTGAGGTCCGGGACGATCCAGATCTCCCGGTTGCTCACCATGTTCGTGACCCGGGAGTCGGAGCCGTACCCCGCGCCGAGTTCGCGCAGCAGGTAGAGCGCCATCTCGACGGTGAGGTGCTCGCGGGCGTGCTGGTGAAAGGTGAACAGCACCTCGGGCTCGGACTCGTCCGTCGCCACGTTGTCGCTGACCTTGACCGCGACGATGTCCCGGCCCTGGTAGGACTTGCCGATCACGCGCTTGCTCATGATGCCGGGGTAGGCGGCGAGCCGCTGGTCGATCTCCGTGTTCGTCTCGGCGTAGTTGTGGTAGCGCGAGTCGGCCGAGGGGAAGTCGAGCAGCCGTACGTCGTCGGAGCCGGCCGACCGGTCGGGCGCGGCGCCCAGCGCGGTGACCTCGTAGCCCTGCGCGCGGAGCTTCTTGATCTGGTCGGCGCGGCCGGAGACCACGACGGTCTCCTCGTCGGCCTCGTCCACAGTGACGCCGGACGCCTGGACCGCGGTACGGGTCACCGGGGTGGTGCGCTGGTGGATCTCGTACTGGCGGATGTCGTCCGCCGATTCCCTGGGCGCCTGCGCGCTGGTCGCCGTGGCGGTGGTGACCGAGGCGGTGAGCGGTGCGCCGAGCGCCAGCGCGAGCAGGGCGGCGAGGACGGTGGTGTGCCTCGTGCCCCGTCTGTGAAGTCGCATGAATTCTCCTGAGTGGGGGGTTGTCTCAGTGCGACGGGCGGGTGGTGCGGATGTGGCGCCCATAGTGGCGGCCTGGCATGAACGGGTCAAGAATGCCTGTCTGGTACGTCGCCCGTTCGGGTGGCCGCCCTCCGGTCGCCTGAGGCACCGGAGCGGCGAAACTACGGTGTGGTGTCCCGAGGAGAAACGGCAGGGACACGCATGCGCATCGACATCCGGCTGGGCCAGGGCGGCGGGCCGGCGGCGGCCGACCTGCACCGTTGGCTGTGCCAGGACCCCCGGGTACGGCGGCACGCGGAGCTGCGCCTTGGGTCCTCGCGGCCGGACACCGCCACCATGGGGACGTTCGACGTGGTGGAACTCGTGGTCGGCCAGGGCGTCGCGGCACTCAACCTGGCCCTGTCCTACGCCGCCTGGCGCGGTACCCGGCCCGCCGCGCCGCCGACCCCCGCCGTGACCTTCACCGTGCACGACGTCTCGATCAGGGTGGAGGGCGAGTGCGACGAGGCGACGGTCCGCCGGATCGCCGAACTCCTCGACCGCGCGGCGCGGGAGCCCGCGTAGTGCCCCAGCCGGACCCCGCCAGGTCCCGGGCGGTCCTGATCGGCGTGGACGCGTACCGGGAGCCGCCGCTGCACCCGCTGCCGTCGGTCGCGGCCGGCGTGTGGCGGCTCAAGGAACTGCTGACCGATCCCGCGGTCTGGGGCCTGCCCCACGGCCACTGCGAGGTCCTGCCCAACCCGGGCTCGTCGGACGAGATCCTGCACACGGTGTACGAGGCGGCGCGGGCCGCCACCGACACGCTGGTCGTCTACTTCGCGGGCCACGGCCGGCTGGTCGGCGGCACCGACCTGCGCCTCATGCTGCCGGCGGCGCACCCCGGCGCGCTCTACGGCGCGGTGCGGTACAGCGATCTGCGGCGCGTCCTGCTGGAGGAACGCCGGGCGGCGAACCAGGTGGTGATCCTCGACTGCTGCTACTCCGGAGCGGCGGTCGAGGAGACCATGGGGGGCGCCGAGGAGATCACGGACCGGGTGGCCGTCGAGCGTTCCTACCTGATGACGTCCTGCGCCGCCCAGGAGGCGGCCTTCGCCCCGCACGGGGAGACGTACCCGGCGTTCACCGGCGCGCTGATCCGCGCCGTCGCGCGCGGTGTCCCGGGCGCCCCCGACCCGTTGCCGATGCGGGATCTCTTCGTCCAGGTACGGCAGGCCCTGAACGCGCGGGGCCTGCCGGAGCCCAAGGACCTGGCGACGGGGGTCGGCCATGAGATCACCCTCGTCCGCAACCGCGGCGGACGCGGTGCCCGGCCCCTGCCGCCGGCCGGCTGGCAGCGACGCTTCCGGGCGCTGTGCCAGGCCGCCGCCACCGCCGCCGTCGTCCTCGCGGCCACCTCCCCGGCCCGGCTGCCGCCGACGCCTCCCGCGGACGACCGGCCCCCCGCGATCGACTACCGCGCCGCCGACCCCTGCGCGCTCACCGACCCCGCCGGGCTCGGCCGCTTCGGACGGGCCGGTCAGGACCCCGCGTACGGCGGCTTCGAACGCTGCGACGTCCTGGTGGAACGCGCGGACGGCGCCGAGATCGACGTCATGGTCGGTTTCGAGCACGGCCAGGAGCGGTCCCCGGCCGGCGCCCGGGGCGGCATCGCGGTGGTACGGCAGCCGGCGGCGAGCGATCGGTGCGTACGGGAACTGCTGCCGGACGGCGACGACGTCACGGTGACCGTTCTGGCGAAGACCGGCGACAGCACGACGGCGCCGCTGTGCGAGATGGCCGATGCCGCCATCGTGTACGCGGCCGAGGCGCTCAGCAAGGGTCTCGCCGAGGGACGGCTGCCCGCCCGTCCGGAGACGTTCCCGGCGGACTCCCTCTTCCGCACCGACGCGTGCACGCTGCTGGACGGTGCGGCGCTGGAGGCGGTGCCGGGGGTCGACGCCGACGATCCGGACACCGGGTTCGGCAACTGGTCGTGCACCTGGTGGAGCACGACCAGTCACCTCCAGGTCGCCCTGCGCTTCGACCGGGGCCGGCCGCCGATGGCGGGGGAGGGCACACCCACCCGGGTCCGGGGCCGCCGCGCGTTCGTCCAGCCGGAGCTGGACGACGCGGACATGTGCCAGGTCCGGGTGGTGCAACGGACGTACTCCGCCGGCCCGGACCGGCCACTGGCGGAAACCCTGGACATCGCGATCAGGGGCGACGGCGACCGTCCCGTCGCCGCGCTGTGCCGCCTGGCGCAGGACCTGGCCGATACCGCGGCGGCCGGCCTGCCGGGGGTCCGGGCGGAACGGTGAACAGTCGGGGCCGAAGTGTCATCGAGTCGGGCATCAGAGCAGGTGGTCGGCTTTGCCCGCCTTGATGTCGAGAATCATGCGGCGCAGCGCGTCACGGCTGTCGGTGAGGTACTCGCCTTCGGCACCGGCTATGGCGATATAGGCGTTGCCTTCGGGGTCGGTGCCGATGCGGAAACAGTTGTTTCCTTCGCCGCAGAACGGGTCTTCCCAGGCGATGTGGTGGGTCACTGAGTCTCCTACAGCTCGTGGGCGATCTTGTGGACGAGTGTTCGTGACGACGCCGGAGGCAATCCTGCCGCGTCCATCCAGTCCAGATGGGCGCGGTACTTGGTGAGCTGCGCTTCGGCGTCGGTGAATTCCGGACCGTGGGCCGAGTCCAGTTGTACGGTGTCGAGCCGTGGAACCGCGCCCTCTGCGAAGAGCAACGCGTGGCCCGCGCCGGGGAAGTCACCCCTGGAAGTCGGGATCACCCTCAGCTCGATGTTCTCGCGGTGGGACTGGTCGACCAGATGGTCGAGCTGCTGCCGGGTCGCCTTCACACCGCCGTAGGGCATGCGCAACGCGGCCTCGTGGACGTAGGCGACGTACGGCAGCGGGTCCGGCCGGTCGAAGACTTGTTGCCGTTCCCTCCTGTGCGCGACGCGCAGTTCGATCTCCAGTCGGGTGAGCGGGGGCAGCACGGCAGCGAAGACCCCTCGGGCATACTCCTCGGTTTGCAGCAGCCCGGGGACGTGCATGACTTGGGCGGTCCGTACGCGCTTCGCGTGCCACTCCAGTTCCGCGATGTCCAGAAGTCCGGCGGACAGTGTCCCGCGGTGCCGTTCCCACCACCCGCGCTCCTTTCCTTCGGCCATGCTCACCAGCGCCTCGATGTAGTCGCCGTCGGTGCAGGTGTAGTTGCAGGCCAGTGTGCGGATGCGCTCCGGGGAGAAGGGCCGGATGCCCGACTCCATATTGGACAGCCGGGTCCTGTCGATGCCGAGCAAGGACGCGGCGTACTCGGTGGTGACTCCCGCTGCCAGGCGCATTTTGCGCAGCTCGGCGCCGAGCCGCTTCTGCCGTTGCGTCGGAGCTGCTCTGGTGGACATGGGCGACAGTTTGCCGCGAGCGTGCCGCTCGGGTCCATCAGCCTCTGGGGGTAATTATCTCCGAATCGATGGACACAGTGACTGTCGTGAGCCTACTTTCAGTGACGCGCCGACTACTGAGGAGTCATCGATGTCCACATCCCGCTGCCTGATCCCCCACCCCGCGGAACCCACCACCCCCCGCCCCGAAACCCTCGCCTACAGCCTCACGCTCCCCGCCGCCGCGACCAGCCCCGCCCTCGCCCGCGCGGCGACGCGCCACGTGCTGCGGGTGCACGGGCTGGCGGAGCTGACGGACCCGCCCGTCCAGGCGGCCGGTGAACTCGCCGCCGTGGCCTACCGGTTCGCGGACGCCGACGACTTCTACCTGAGCCTGCGTTACCGCTTCGGCGCCCTTCGGGTGATCGCCTACGACGACCACCCCCGGCACACCCACCCCCACCTCGCCACCGCCTGCGACGGACGCCGCCGCGCCGCCCTGCGGGTCCTCGCCCGCGTCACCCGGGCCTGTGACGGCACCTGGGGTTTCGGCGAGGCGAGGGAACCCGGCGGCGGGACCCGGATGTGGGCGACCCTGCCGAGGGCGAGCGCGGCGGCGTACTGAACGGCGGGACTACGGCAGCGCGTCCACGTGCGGACCCACCGCCGACGACCACGCGTTGCCCGCCGTCGCGTCCCAGTTCGTCGACCAGGTCATCGCGCCCCGCAGCTCCGGGTACGCCTTCGACGGCTTGAACGAGCCGCAGTTGGTCAGCCTGGTCAGGCAGTCCAGGGCGTTGTTGACCACCGAGGGCGCCACATACCCGCTGCCCGCGCCCTGGGTCGAGGCCGGTACGCCCAGGCCGACCTGGGACGGAGCCAGGCCGCCCTCCAACTGGATGCAGGCCAGCGCGGTCAGGAAGTCCACCGAACCCTGGCTGTAGACCTTGCCGTCACAGCCCAGCATCGAACCGCTGTTGTAGTACTGCATGTTGACGACCGTGAGGATGTCCTTCACGTTCAGCGCCGTCTGGAAGTACGACCCCGACGTCGACTGCATGTCGATGGTCTGCGGCGCCATCGTCAGGATCATGTCCGGGCCCGCCTTCGCCGACAGCGCGCGCAGGGCCTGGGTCATGTACGTCGGATTGAGGCCGTTCTCCAGGTCGATGTCGACGCCGTCGAAGCCGTACGTCTGCATCAGGGAGTAGACCGAGTTCGCGAAGTTCGTCGCCGAGGTCGCGTCCGCGACCGACACCGTGCCCTTCTCGCCGCCGACCGAGATGATGACCTTCTTGCCGGCCGCCCGCTTCGCCGCGACGTCCGCCTTGAACTGGTCGACCGTGTAGCCGTTCAGTCCCGCCGAGTCCAGGTTGAAGGTCACCGCGCCCGGCGTCGTGGTCGCGTCCGCGAAGGCGACGGCGATGATGTCGTACGCGGCCGGGACGTCCGAGATCTTCTGGACCGTCGCGCCGTTGTTGAAGTTCTGCCAGTACCCGGTCACGGCGTGCGCGGGCAGGTCGGACCCCCCGCTGTCGCCGGACGCGGCCGTCCGGGCCGTCACCGCCGCCGACTTCGCCGACTCGCCGGCCGAGTTGGCCGCCGCGACCTGGAACGAGTACGACGTCGAGGGCGTCAGGCCGGTCACGGTCGCCGACGTGCCGGTCACCGCCGACACCTTCGTACCGTCGCGGTAGACGGTGTACCCCGTGGCACCCGAGGCCGCGTTCCAGGTCAGGGAGACGGAGGAGGAGGTGGCGCCGGAGGTGCTCAGACCGGCCGGGACGCCGGGGACCGTGATCTCCGGGTCACCGCCGCCGCCCCCGTCCGGGCCCTGCACCGAGATGTCGTCGGCGTAGTAGGCGGGCTGGCCGTACCAGCCGTGGGTGTACACCGTCACCGAGGTGGTCGAGGCGCCGGTCGTGAAGGTCGTCGACAGCTGCTTCCAGGACGACGAGTCCGGCGTCCAGGTCGACACGTCCGTGGTACCCGTGCCGGTCACGCCCAGGTAGGCGTACCCGCCCTGCACCCACGCGCCCAGCGTGTACGTGGAGTTGGGGACCACCGCCACCGTCTGCGTACAGCGGGCGTTGTCCTGTCCGCTCGGCGTCGC
This sequence comes from Streptomyces sp. JW3, assembly GCF_052216785.1. NCBI lineage: Bacteria > Bacillati > Actinomycetota > Actinomycetes > Kitasatosporales > Streptomycetaceae > Streptomyces > Streptomyces sp. JW3. The sequence continues at coordinate 56,041 of NZ_JBQOUX010000021.1, forward strand.
CTTCAGCGCGGCGGAGCCGCCGTGCACCGGCGAGGTCACCGTCGTACCGCTGCCCGCCGAACAGGTCCAGCCGCTCAGCCCGGACTCGAAGCCCGAGTTGCTCGCGTTGTTGACGTCGGCGGCGGCCGCCGGGCCGACGGCCGTGACCGCCAGGGCCAGCGCGGCGGTGACGGCGCCGGCCCAGCCGCCGGTCCGTCTGAGGTGTCGTCTGCGTACGGGGTCCACTGGTGCCTCCGGGGGGAAGTAGGGGGACGGTGGCCACCGTTGGAAGTACAAGGTGGTCCAGACCAATTGACCTGTCAAGAGGCACGTGGAAAATGCTCAACCTGTCCCGATTTGGAGCCACTTGTGCGACGCGAGTTGTTCCGCAGCTACAGAAACGCTGTTCTCCGGTCACAGACGCGTGGATACAGTGCTCGGGTAGTCACGCAGTGAAGTCATCAGGGTGTACCGGAGTGACACCGGTGCACCGACGGGCATGGGAGACGGGGAGCCGCGCGTGCCAACTGCCATTGCCGTGACCAGTGCCGACCTGGCACTGCCGCCACAGGACGAACGGACCATGCCCGCGATCGTCCTCCAGGACGTCGAACAGCGGCCCCTGGACCAGGTGCTGGCCGAGCTCCAGACCCTGGTCGACCAGTACGGACATGTCATCGTGGTCTGCTCACCGGCCGCCCCGGCGGGGGTGGAACGGCGGCTGCGCACCGTCCGCTCGCTGCTGGAGAGCGACCGGATCGCCCTGTTCCGGCCCGACCTGCCGCCGCTCGGACTGGCCGTCCTGGTCCGGCAGTTGCGCCAGCTCGCCTCCTGCGACCTCAGCCCCGGGGTGCTCGCCTCGGCGGGCCGGCTGCTCACCCACTACATCCATGCCGGCGCGCTGCTCGGCTCGGTGGCCCGCCTGGACCGGGTGCCGGTCGGGCTGAAGGCGCACGCCAAGTCCTGGGTGCCGGGCAGCCAGTTCGCGGTGCTGGCCCATCCGCAGCCGCAACTCGTCCGGGTCGGCCCCGAAGCGGGGCTCGGCGGCCCGGAGTTCGGCACCTGGATGCTGGTCGCCAAGGGGCAGCACCCCGCCGACTGGGTCACCGACACCCTCGCCCCCTCCTGGCACGTGCTGGGCCTGCGCGAGATGCCGCTGCCCGCCGAGTCCCCGGCCTGGTGGGGAACGGCCCGGGTGACCGAGTTCTGCGCCTTCCTGCCCGACCTCTCCGTCCTCTACCAACTGGTCACCTCGGTCCGGCAGAGCACCTGCCACTGGTGCGGCATCGACGTCATCGGCGACCGGTGCGTGTTCTGCTCCGCCGGCCCGCCGCCCACCGAGGCCCGGCACCGGGCGGCCGCCCGCGGCGCCCTGCCGCACGACGACCGCAGAAGCCTCCCGGCCGGCGCCGGCGCCGGTGCCGAGCGCCCCGGCCGCGGCTCCGGCGGCAGCCCCAGCGGCGCCCCGAACGGAACCTCGTACGCGAGCCCGTACGGAATCCAGTACGGCCGGCACGCGAGCCGCACCACCACCGGCGGCCGGTACGGGAGCCAGTACGGAATCCAGTACGGCGGCGGCCCACCGGACGGCCCCCCGGACGGCCCCGCGAACGGTGCCCCGGAGCGCCCCGCGAACGGCTCCACGGCCGGACCCGCCGCCCCCGTCCCGGACAGCCCCCCGCGCGGCGCGCTGCCCGCCGGCCCCAGCGGGTGACGGCGTGTCCGGCCCGCGTCCCGAGCCCTCCGCCCCAGCCCCCGCCCGACCGACAGCACCGGTGAGGTTGTACGGCCCATGAACTCCCGTCAGCGCCGCGGCGTGATCCTGCTCATCCTGTCGGTCCTGTGCGCCTTTGGCGCCTTCGCCGGCGTCCTGTCCGTCATCAACGACGTGCAGTCCAAGGTCGGCCCGGAGGTCACCGCGTACCGGCTCAAGGACGACATCGCGCCGTACACGACCCTCAGCGCCGGCCAGTTCGAGAAGATCGAGATGCCCGAGCGGTGGCTGTCCGACAACGCCGTCACCGACCTCGCCGCCATCCGCGGCAAGATCGCCGTGACCACGCTCAAGAGCGGCTCCCTGCTCCAGAGCGACATGATCGTCGACCAGCCCGCCCTCCAGCCGGGGCAGCAGGAGGTCGCCATCATGATCGACGCGGCCACCGGCGTGGCCGGCAAGATCACCCCCGGCTCCGCGGTCAACGTCTACGCCACCTTCGAGGGCGCCCGGGAGGGCGACCCCGACCAGTCGAAGATCATCGTGACCAACGCCAGAGTCCTGGACGTCGGCAAGCTGACCTCGCTGGAACCCGACGAGAACAGCACCCGCCGGGACGCCTCCGAGGCCGTCCCCATCACCTTCGCGCTGTCCGCCCTCGACGCCCAGCGCATCACCTACGCGGAGTCGTTCGCCCAGCGGGTCCGGCTCGCGCTGGTCGCCCCCGGCGGCGACACCACCGTGCCCGAGCAGGACCGGACGTACGAACTCGCGAAGGACAAGTGAGAGGCCCGGATGGTCACCAGGATTCTCCCGGCGGTCGGCGACGCGGACGCGGTCCGGTCCCTCACCACCCTGCTCAGCCAGCTCCCCGACGCCGAGCCGGTGGCCCCCGTCACCGACTCCACCCAGCTCATCGACACCCTCGCCCGGCTCGCCGCCGAGTCGGTCGAGGAACTCCCCGAGGTCGTCGTCGTGCACGAGCGGATCGGCCCGGTGCCGGCCCTCGAACTGATTCGCGAGGTCGCCCTGCGCTTCCCCGCCGTCGGCGTCATCCTGGTCAGCTCCGACGCCAGTCCCGGCCTGTTCCAGGCGGCCATGGACTACGGCGCCCGGGGCCTGATCGCCCTCCCCCTCAACTACGAGGAACTGGCCGGCCGCGTTCACGTCGTCGCCCAGTGGGCGGTCGGGGTGCGCCGCCACCTCGGCAGCGGCGGCGACGTCTTCGCCGGCACGGGCGGCACCGTCGTCACCGTCAGCGGCGCCAAGGGCGGCGTCGGCACCACCGTCACCGCCGTGCAGCTGGCCCTGGCCGCGCAGGCGTCCGGCCGGGCCACCGCGCTGCTCGACCTCGACCTCCAGACCGGCGACATCGCCGCCTACCTGGACGTCCAGTTCCGCCGCTCGGTGGTGGACCTCGCCACCATCACCGACATCTCGCCGCGTGTGCTGGCCGACGCCGTCTTCCGGCACGACAGCGGCCTCGCCCTGCTGCTCGCCCCCGCCGAGGGCGAACGCGGCGAGGACGTCACCGACCGGGCCGCCCGGCAGATCGTCGGCGCCCTGCGCTCCCGCTACGACGTCGTCGTCATCGACTGCGGCGCCCAGCTCGGCGGGGCCGGCGCGGCCGCCGTCGAGATGGCCGACACCGCGCTGCTGGTCACCACCCCGGACGTGGTCGCCGTCCGGGGCGCCAAGCGGGCGGTGCGGATGTGGGACCGGCTGCAGATCCGCAAGGCCGAGGAGACCACCGTGGTCGTCAACCGGCACACCCGCGGTACGGAGATCCAGCCGCCGCTGATCGGCCGCATCACCGGCACCGCGGTCGCCGCCACCACCATCCCCGCCCACTTCAAGGAACTCCAGGCCGCCGTGGACGCCGGCCGGCTGCACGAACTGGATGGCCGGGGCACCGTACGGCAGGCCCTGTGGGGCCTCGCCGCCGAACTCGGCCTGGTCAAGGCGCCCGGCACCGCCGTGCAGAAGAGCGGCCGGTTCCGCGGCGACCGGGGCGCGGTGACGCTGCGGCGGCGCAGGGGCGGTGCGGGATGAGGACGCCGTTGCGTCAGGCGCAGGGGCGGTGCCGCATGAGGACGCCGTTACGTCAGGACCGGGGCCAGGTCACCATCGAGTTCCTCGGCATGACCCCGGTGATCCTGGTGACGCTGGTGGTGCTGTGGCAGCTCGTGCTGGTGGGTTACACGTACACGCTGGCGGGGAATGCCGCCGACGAGGCGGTACGGGCGGGCACCGCGGCCGCGCCGGGGGAGCGGGGGGCCGCCTGCCGGGCGGCCGGCCTCGACAAGCTGCCGGACGCGTGGAGCGGCAGCGCCAACTGCGCGACCGGGGGCGGATATGTCACGTCGACCGTCGAACTCCAGGTCCCGGTGCTCTTCCCGGGCGCCTTCGGGCTGCCCTTCACGGTCCGCGGCCACGCGGGCGCGGTCGAGGAGGAGACGGACTGAGATGCCGTACCGACGCGAGCGCGGCGACCGGGGCCAGGTCGCCATCGAGTACCTCGGCTTCCTGCCGGTCCTGGTGCTGGTCGCGCTGGCCGCCGTACAGCTCGGCCTGGTCGCCTACACCGCCCAGCAGGCGGGTACGGCGGCCCGGGCCGGGGCGCGGGCCGCGTCGCTGGACCTCGGCGCCCAGGACGGCTGCGCCCGGGCGGTCAGCGACTGGCTGTCCGTCGGCTGCACCAGTTCCGGCGGCGGCGACGAGGTCACCGTCACCGCCACCGTCGACATCCCCTCCGTCGTCCCCGGCTGGGACTTCGGGACCGCCACCAGGACCGCCACCATGCCGCTGGACCACTGAGCTAGGAGCACCGGACGCATGAGCCTGCGCGCGCGCATCCACTCCCCCGAGGAGCACGGCAGCCGGGGCGAGGACGGCCACCTGGTCGCCTCGTACCGGTCCAAGCTGCTGGAAGAGATCGACCTGGCCGAGATGAGTTCGCTGGCCGCCGCCGAGCGGCGGGCCCGCCTGGAGCGGGTGCTCGGGCACATCATCAGCCGCGAGGGCCCGGTCCTGTCGACCGTCGAACGCTCGCAGCTGATCCGGCGGGTGGTCGACGAGGCCCTCGGCCTCGGCATCCTGGAACCCCTCCTCGAAGACGCCTCCATCACCGAGATCATGGTCAACGGGCCCGACGCGATCTTCGTGGAGCGCGGCGGGAAGGTGGAGCAGCTCCCCATCCGGTTCGCCTCGCACGACCAGCTGATGCAGACCATCGAGCGGATCGTCTCCACCGTCAACCGGCGCGTCGACGAGTCGAACCCGATGGTCGACGCCCGGCTCCCGTCCGGGGAGCGGGTGAACGTGATCATCCCGCCGCTCTCCCTGACCGGCGCCACCCTCACCATCCGCCGCTTCCCGCGCTCCTTCACCCTCCAGGAGCTGATCGGCCTCGGCTCGCTGGACGAGCACATGCTGTATCTGCTGGCGGGGCTGGTGCGGGCCCGGTTCAACATCATCGTCTCGGGCGCCACCGGCACCGGCAAGACCACCCTCCTCAACGCGCTGTCGGGGCTGATCCCGGAGCACGAGCGCATCATCACCATCGAGGACTCCGCCGAACTCCAGCTCCAGCAGTCGCACGTCATCCGCCTGGAGTCGCGCCCGCCCAACGTCGAGGGCAAGGGCGTCATCACCATCCGCGACCTGGTCCGCAACTCGCTGCGGATGCGGCCCGACCGGATCGTCGTCGGCGAGGTGCGCGGCGGCGAGTCCCTGGACATGCTCCAGGCCATGTCGACCGGCCACGACGGCTCGCTCGCCACCGTGCACGCCAACAGCGCCGAGGACGCCCTGATGCGGCTCCAGACGCTGGCCTCCATGTCCGACGTGGAGGTGCCCTTCGTCGCCCTGCACGACCAGATCAACAGCGCCGTGGACGTACTGGTGCAGCTCACCCGCTTCCCGGACGGCGCCCGCCGGATCACCGAGGTCGCCCTGCTGGCCAGCCACGGCGGGGAACCGTACCGGCTGACCACGGTCGCCCGGTTCCACGCCCAGCCGATGACCCCCGACGGCCGCGTGCACGGCGGCTACGAGCACCATCCGCTGCCCCGCCGCACCGCCGACCGCCTGCACATGGCCAGCCAGCCCGTCCCGCAGGCGTTCGGCGTCGCGCGCACGGCGGAACAGCTCGCCACCCGAGAGACCCGGTAGGAGCCTGCCGATGGAACTGTCCGCCCTCGTCCCGCTCACCACCGGCATCACCCTGCTGACCTGCGTGCTGGCCGTCGCCGGCCTGCACTCCTACGCCGCCGGACGGGCCCAGCGCCAGGCGCTGGTCGACCGGCTGGCCGCCACCGGGCAGACCACGTACGCCGGCCGCCGCCGGCACTTCCCGAACCTGGACCGCAGGCTGCGCCGCACCCGGCTCGGCCGGGACCTCGAACTGCGGCTGTCCGCCACCGGCCTGGACGTCACCCCGGGCGAGTTCTTCGTCTACATGCTGGCCACGGTGGCCGGCCTCTGGCTGATCGGCCAGGCCGCGCTGGCTCCGTTCTTCGGCCCGCTGGCCGGGGCGCTCGGCGTCTGGGTCGCGGTCCTGTTCCTCAACTGGCAGCGCCAGAAACGCATCGAGAAGTTCATCAACCAGCTCCCCGAACTGGCCCGCATCCTCGCCAACGCCACCCAGGCCGGACTCGCCCTGCGCACCGCCGTCGGCATGGCGGCGGAGGAACTGGAGGCCCCGGCCGGCGAGGAACTCGGCAAGGTCGCCAGCCAACTCGCGGTCGGCGCCTCGATGGACGACGCGCTCGGCGAACTCGCCGCCCGGCTGCCCTCCCGCGAACTCGTCGTCCTGGTCACCACCCTGGTGCTGTCCAACCGGGCCGGCGGCCAGGTGGTCAGCGCCCTGCGCAACCTCACCGAGACCCTGGAGGAGCGCAAGGAGACCCGGCGCGAGGTCCGCACCCAGCTCTCCCAGGTCAACATGACCTCGTACGCCGTCCCGGCGCTCGGCGTCGGCTCGCTGTTCCTGATGAACGGGGTGAAGGACGGCGCCCTGGAACGCATGACGGGCTCCCCGGCCGGACAGATCGCGGTCCTGGTCGCCTTCACCCTGTACGCCATCGGCTTCGTCCTCATCCGCCGCCTGTCCCGTATCGACGTCTAGGGAGGTCATGTCATGGCACTGCTGCTCGCCGCCCTCATGGGCCTGGCCGTCTGGGGCGTCTTCGCCGGCATCCGGATGTACCGGGCGGACGCCAAGCTCCCCAGCGACCTGGTGCTCGCCCTGGAGATCGGCGCCACCCGCACCGGCGCCGTCGACTCCCTCATCGACCGCATGGGCATGCGCTACGCGCCCGCCGTGCTGCGCCTGATGGGACCGGGGCGGGTCGCCAGGTACCGCCGCCGCATCGACCTGGCCGGCAACCCCGGCGGCCTGACCATCGACCGCTACGCCGCCCGCCGCGCGGTCTACGGCGCACTGGGCGCCGTAGGCTTCCTGGTCTTCCTCCTCCGCGGCCAGTACCTGGTCGCCCTGCTCCTGCTGGCCTTCGGCGCGTTCTGGACCGAGGTCGGCATCTGGTCCGCGATCCGGGTCCGCAAGGACGTCATCGAGCGCACCCTGCCGGACTTCCTGGACGTCCTCGCGGTCGTGGTCAGCGCCGGCCTCGGCTTCCGCCAGGCCCTGGACCGGGTGGCGACCCGCTACGAGGGCCCGTGGGCCGACGAACTCCGCATCACCCTGCGCCAGATGGACCTGGGCATGAGCCGCCGCCAGGCGTTCGCGGAACTGCGCCGGCGCAACGACTCCGAACAGGTCGCCATGTTCGTCACCGCGCTCCAGCAGGGCGAGGAACTGGGCGCCCCCATCGTCGACACGCTGGTCTCCCTCGCCAAGGACATGCGCCGCACCGACGCGCAGAACGCCCGCCGCAAGGCCGCCCGCGCGGTCCCCAAGGCCACCATGATGATCACCACGTTCATGGTCCCGGCCACCATGATCCTGCTCGGCGCCGGACTGATCCTGGGCTCCGGCACCGACTTCGGCACCATCACCGGTGAGTAGGCGAGGCGGGTGACGATGCTCATGGAGAGGCGGACCGGGCTGCCGCGCCGCCGCGCCCACACCCCGGGGACGGGGGCGGCCGGCCCGGCCCCCGCGCTCGGCCTCCAGGTCAACGCCCTCCAGGCGCTGTGCCGCCAGGTCTTCGGCTTCCGGCTGGCGATGATCGCGGTGGCCGCCCCCGCCGCCCTGCTCAACGCCAGCCCCGGCACCGGCGCCCGGCTGGTCGGCGCCGCCGTGGTCGTCACCTTCATGGGCTCCTACGTCCTCTTCCGCGACTGGGAACGCTTCGGCCCCCTGCTGCTGCGCCACCCCACCCTGCTGGCCGCCGACACCCTCTTCGGCGCCCTGCTCCTCTTCTCGGCCGGCCCCGACACCACCCTCGCCTACGTCAGCGTCTGCACCCCGCTGCTGGCCGGCCTGGTCTACGGCTGGCGCGGCGCGGCCGGCTTCGCCTCGCTCCAGTCACTGATCCTGCTGCTGGCCCAGGCGACGGCCCGCGACTTCGCGCCGAGCGTCGCGGAGTCGTTCCTGCTCCCCGGCCTGTGCGTCATCGGCGGCGCCGTGGGCTCCAGCCTGCGCGGCCTGCTGCTCCGCTACGGCACCGCCACCCAGGCCCTCACCGCCGTGCAGGCCCGGCTGGCCGCCACCGAGGCGGTCGGCGCCGAACGCGCCCGGCTCGCCCGCGAACTGCACGACTCCGTCGCCAAGACGCTGCACGGCGTCGCCCTCGCCGCCGACGGTCTGGCCGCCTCGGCCGCCGCCGACCGCGCCGACCCGGACCTGATCCGCCGCCAGGCCGACCTGGTGGCCCGCTCGGCCCGCCGCGCCGCCGCCGAGTCCCGGGAACTCCTCGCCGACCTGCGCCGCGAGTCCGACCCGGACCACGGCACCGACGTCCTGGTCGAACTCGCCGCCCGCACCCGGGACTTCGGCACCCGCACCGGACTCCCGGCCGCCTACCACCCCACCGGCGACCACGCCGTCCCCCCGGTCGCCCCGGCCGTCGCCCGCCACCTCCTGACCATCGCGGAAGAGGCCCTGGACAACGCCCACCGGCACGCCACGCCCACCCGGGTCGACGTCCGGGCGGGCGTCCACGACGACCACCTCGTCATCACGGTCGAGGACGACGGCACCGGCCTGCCCGACGGCACCTCCCTGGCCCGGCTGCGCAGAACCGGCCACTTCGGCCTGGTCGGCATGGCGGAACGGGCCGCCGCGATCGGCGCCCGGGTCCACGTCGGACCGGGCGAGCGGGGCCGGGGCACGCGGGTCCGGCTGACCCTGCCGCTGGCGGCCCTGGCCGCCCTCCCCCCTGTTGAGGAGACAGCATGATGACGTCCCCGCCGCCCCCGGTCCCGGCGCCCCCGACCACGCTGCGGGTCGTGATCGCCGACGACAACCCGGTCGTCAGGGCCGGCCTCACCGCCCTGCTCACCGGCCATCCCGGCATCACGGTGGTCGCCGAGGCCGCCGACGGCCAGAGCGCCTGCGCGGCCGCCGACCGGCACCGCCCCGACGTGATCCTCCTGGACGTCCGCATGCCCGGCGTCGACGGCCTCACCGCCCTGCCCCACCTGGTGCGCGTCGCGCCGGTGCTGATGCTGACGTACAGCGGGGAGTCCGAGACGGTACGGGAGGCGCTGCGCCGGGGAGCCGGGGGCTACCTGGTGCACGGCGAGTTCACCGCGGACCAGCTGATCACGGCGGTACGGGACACCGGAGCGGGTCGCACGCACTTCTCGCCGACGGCGGCGGGGGCGGTGCTTCAGCAGCTCAGGAGTGCGAATGCATACGGTGATGCGGTGGCGCATCCTCCGTATAGCACTGTCTATAGCGCTGTCTCGCAGGCGAGTTCACCCCGTTCGCTGGAAAACCTTTCGCGAATGCAATCGGATGTGGGACAGTCGTCAGGTGGCAGGGCGGGGTTCCGGCTGAGTGCCAGGGAGGCGGAGATCATGGACCTCATCGCGTCCGGCATGACCAATCAGCAGATCGCCGGGGCCTGCTTCATCAGCGAGAAGACGGTGAAGAACCACATCAACCGCATCTTCGCCAAGCTGCACAGCGCCAGCCGCGCCGAGGCGAGTGCGAAGTGGCTGGGCAACTGGAGTGATCCCCGGTGAGCCGCGCGAAGTGGGCCCGGCTTTGGGCCCTGGGACCCTCGGCGCCGCGGACCGCCTCCCCGTACGGTGCCGCCACCGGCACCGGCCACCGCGAAGGGGACCACCATGGGCAACTGGCTGCACACCACGGTCGCTTACCTACAGACCCGCGCCGCCCGAGGCGACAAGGGACAGACGGCGGTGGAGTACCTGGGGATCATCGCGGTGGTGGTGGCGATCGTGCTGGCGATCACGGGGACGAGCATCGGGCAGACGATCTTCGACGCGATCACCACCAAGATCAGCGAAGTCACCGGCGGCTGAGGCCGTTTCGGCAGCACGGCGACGCAGGGCAGGCTTTCCCCATCTACCTCACGGTGGTGGGCGGCCTGCTCTTTCTCGCGTTCGCGTACCTCGCAGTCGGCCAGGCGGCGGCCAATCGCAACGGCGCCCAGACGGCGGCGGACGCGGCGGCACTGGCGGCCGCCCAGGAATACCGTGACCAACTGGCGGGAGCCTGGGTGGTGAACCTGCTCGACCCCACCAAGTGGCAGGAGATCCTGGAGGGCGAGTTCGCGGGCCTGGGCTCCACGTGCTGGCGGGCGGACCAGCTGGCGGCCCGGAACGACGCCCAGGTGCTGGCCTGCGGCCCCGACGGACCGCTGGGCTTTACGGTCGAGGTGCGGACCGACAAGCCGGTCGGGGACTCCATCGTCCCCGGCACCGAGAACCAGAGGTCCCGGGAGACCGCCACGGCCGTGATCGAGCCCCGGTGTACGTTCGACCTCCCCGACGGCGAGACGCCCGACGAGGAGCTCCCGCCACTCGACTGCGACGGCGAGATCTGGGAGCCCGACCCGGCGGACCGCGCGGCTCTCCCCGATCCCGAGGACCTCTTCGACGTCCACCTGGCCGACTGACAGCGAACGACGAGTGATGAAGGAAGCAGAGGCATGAGCGTTTGGATCACCGCCAAGGTCCGCAGAAGTGCGGCCGCCGTGGCCGTAGCGGCCGGGCTGGCCCTCTGCTCGGTCGGCTGCGGCGGAGACGGAGACGGAGAGGGCAAGAACCCGCAGGCATCGGCGTCGACCCCCACCGCGGACCAGCCGGCGCCCACCACGCAGAACGGTGACTCGAAGGAGCCGCTGGCCGAGCTCAAGGGGTCCGACGGGCTGTTCCTGCGGATCACCTCCGTCGAGCGCGACGCCGGCGGTTTCGTCACGGTGAACGCGGACTTGAAGAACGACGGCGACAAGAGCATCACCGTTCCGTCGGCGCTCAGCGGCAACGAAACGGAGATCACCAGGAACGGCAGGTCGTTCGGCGGGGCCACGCTCGTCGACCCGAAGGGCAAGAAGCGCTACTACGTCCTCCGCGACACCGACGGCCGCCCCCTGACGACCACCGGCTTCTCGACCATGAAGGCCGGTGAAACCCTCGCCGTCTTCATGCAGTTCCCCGCCCCGCCGGCCGGCACCACCGAGGTCACCTTCCAGCTGCCGACCTTCGCCAGCGCGACCCTCTCCATCTCCGGGTGAGGCTCCCCATGAACCGCACCCGACTCGCCGCAGCCCTCGGCGTCGCCGCCCTCCTCGCCACCGGCGCCGCGCCCGCCCACGCCGACGACACCCCCAGCGTCCCCCCAGGCACCGAGGCCACCGCCGCCGCCCCCGTGGAAGTGGATCCCAACGACCCCGATCTGAAGCTGCCCGAGGGGGCCACCCTCGGGGACCCCAAGGTGCTGGACATCAAGTCGGTCGTCGAGGACCAGAGCGGGGACGAGCGCCGGGAGGACACCAACACGGACGTGAAGTTCGCGCTCCAGGCCGAGGTGCTGTTCGGCAAGGACAGCGCGACGCTCGGCGGCGAGGCCAAGTCCCGGATCGCCGGTATCGCCGCGGAGATCAAGGCGCAGAACGCCACCAGCATCCGCGTCTTCGGCTTCACCGACAACCTCGGCTCCTCCGCCCACGGCGACGTGCTGTCCAAGAAGCGCGCCAACGCCGTGCACGACCTGCTCTCCCAGGCCCTCAACGACCCCGGCATCACCTACGAGGTACGCGGCTACGGCGAGCAGTACCCGATCTCCGACAACTCCACCGAACCGGGCCGCAAGAAGAACCGCCGGGTCGAGGTCTCCTTCCCCCGGACGGAGAACTGACCCCCCGTATCCATCAGTCCGGACGCACCTCCGCCCGGACCTCCACCCGAACCCCCGCCCGCACCCCCCACCCGGCCATCGCCCCCGCCGCCGCCTCCAGCACATGCCGCGACCGAAGCCGGGGCAGGCCCAGCCGCCCCGGCCGCATCGTGCGGACCGCGAGCACCCGGAACCGCCGGTCCAGATACGCCACGTCGATCGGCATCCGCATCCGGAACGTGTGCACCGACCCGGCCGGCGTCAGCAGCATCGCCCCCGCCACGGCGTCCCGCCCCAGCAGCCCCCGGGTACGGGCCCGATAGGACGCCGCGATCTCCACCGGCACCCGGACCGCAGTCCCGTCACCCGCCGCCCCCGGCACGACCAGCGTGCCCCGGCCGTCCGCCCACCGGCGCCCCCTCACCGGACCGCCCGCCCGCCGGACGCCCGGTACAGGTCGCGCAGCAGGGCGATCTCCGCGCCGTGGTGCAGCAGTTCCTGGTTGACCCACCACACGATGTCGAGGAACGGCTCCTCCGCGTCACTGCCGTGCGGGTAGGTGCACCGGCCGACCGTGTCCAGGTCCGCCTCGTCCGTGCCCAGCAGCGCCCGCCGCCACGCCGCCGCCCCGGCGTCGAACGCGGCGACCGCCTCCGCCGCGTCCCCCGGGACCGGGATGTCGTCCCGCGTCAGCGCGTGGCTCCCGGCCGTGTGGTCGGCGCGCAGCGCCAGCATCTCGGCGAGGTGGCTCAGCCGCCAGGCGAGGGTGGTGAAGGGCGGCGGCCACGGGTGCGGGTAGGGCGCCGCGTCCCGTCCCCACGCGCCGGCGCGGGCGCCCGCCAAGGACTCCGCCCGCGCCCCGGGCCCGTCCGTCCGCCGCCGTACCGACCAGCACCGCGGCACCGGCTCCCAGAAGTACTCCGCGTCGGTCAGCGGACCGACCGCCGTCTCCGACCCGTCCCCGCTGTCCATGACGGGCCCGGTCAGCCGCGCGGCCAGCCGGCCCCGCGCGAAGTCGAACTGGTCCAGCGGGGAGGCCAGACGAGGTGGAATCACTGCATGCTCCTGTCACCCGACTCAGCTCAGCACCGCTCAACACAGCACCGCTCAACACAGCACAGCACAGCACAACACCGCACGGCCGCCACCGCACCGAAATCCCGTTGTACGGCCGATCACCACCCGGTAGGAAGAGGCCATGACGACACTCGGCGCCGTGTTCCGTCCGCAACTCGCCCCCGAGCGGCTGCGCGCCGTGGCCCGCACCGCCGACGAGGCGGATCTCGACGAACTGTGGCTGTGGGAGGACTGCTTCCGCGAGGGCGGCGTCTCCACCGCCGCCGCCGCGCTCGCCTGGACCGACCGGACCCGGGTCGGCCTCGGCCTGCTCCCCGTACCGCTGCGCAACGTCGCCGTCACCGCGATGGAGGCCGCCACCCTGCACCGGATGTTCCCCGAGCGGGTCGTCCTCGGCGTCGGCCACGGCGTGCAGGACTGGATGGGCCAGGTCGGCGCGCGGGCCGGGTCGCCGCTGACCCTGCTGCGCGAGTACGTGACCGCGCTGCGCGCCCTGCTGGCCGGCGAACGGGTCAGCACCGAGGGCCGCTACGTCCGGCTCGACGACGTCGCCCTCGACTGGCCGCCGCGCGGTGGCGCCGAGGTGTTCGTCGGCGCCACCGGCCCGCGCACACTGCGGCTGTCCGGCGAGGTGGCCGACGGCACGGTGCTCACCTCGGCCACCTCGCCCGCCGGGGTACGGGAGGCCCGCCGGCTCGTCGACGAGGGCCGGGCGGCGGCCGGGCGCACCGACGGACACGAGATCGTCGTCCACCTCCTCACCGCCACCGGCCCCGGCGCCGAAACCCGGCTGCGCGCCGAACTCGCCGCCGAGGGCCTGGACTCCGTACCGGGCCTGGGCGTCGCCGGGAACGCGGCCCGCGTCTCGGAAGCCGTCGAGCGGCTGGCCGAGGCCGGCGCCGACACGGTCGTCCTCCAGCCGACCGCCGACGAACCGGACCCCGAGGGCTTCATCCGCTTCACGGCGGAAGGCGTCGGCCCGTACATCGCCTAGCCGTCCTGGGAGCCGCACCCATGCGCCGCTACGAAGACCTGGTCGCCGAAGCCGTCGCCGCGCCCACCGAGGGCTGGGACTTCTCCTGGTTCGAGGGGCGGGCCACCGAGGAGCGGCCCGCCTGGGGGTACGCCCGGTCGCTGGCCGGACGGCTGGCCGGGGCCGGCGCCGTGCTGGACGTGCAGACCGGCGGCGGCGAAGTACTGGACGGCGCGCTCGGCGCGGCCCCGCGCCCGCCCCGGCTCACCGTCGCCACCGAGGGCTGGGCACCGAACGCCGCCAGGGCCACCGCCCTGCTGCGGCCGCGCGGCGTCGCGGTGGTCGCCGTACCGGAGGACGCGCCGCTGCCCTTCGCGGACGCCGCCTTCGACCTCGTCACCAGCCGGCATCCGGTCACGCCCCGGTGGGCGGAGATCGCCCGGGTACTGCGGCCCGGCGGCGGCTACTTCGCCCAGCACGTCGGGCCCGGCAGTGTCTTCGAGCTGGTCGAGTACCTCCTCGGGCCGCGGTCGCGGGCGAGCCGCCGGGACCGGCATCCCGAGGACGAGCGGGCCGCCGCCGAGGCCGCCGGGCTGGCGGTGGTGGAGCTGCGGGCCCAGCGGCTGCGGATGGAGTTCCACGACATCGGCGCGGTCGTCCACTTCCTGCGCAAGGTGGTGTGGATGGTCCCGGGGTTCACCGTCGAGGCGTACGAGCCCCGGCTGCGCGCCCTGCATCAGCGGATCGAGACCGAGGGGCCCTTCGTGGCCCACAGCTCCCGGCACCTCGTCGACGCCCGCAAGCCCGGCCGGCCCACCGGCACCGGCACCGACCCCAGCACAGAACCCTTCGCGTAGTTCGCTGTGATCCGCCCGGTAGCTCCGCCGAGAATCTCCACCCGGTTTCCACATCGTTATCCCGCACGGCGTCCCGCGACTCGATCGAGCCGTGCGGGATCGCGTAAGTTCGGACCAACTTGATTCGCGTGAGCAAAGCCACGTGGGTGGCACCGCGCAGCGGAGGGGGCTGCGCGGTGCCGGGTCAAGTGCGCGTTCGCCGGTGATGTCACCCGACAGGGGGAACCGGGGGCGCTTCACCGAACGGGGGCAGGCGCGCGCCGGACCCTGTGCAACGTCTCCCATGGCACCCGGTTCCCCTGGGACTGGGCTGTGTTCCGGCCATGATTCCCGCCTGAACCGGGGGTCCGACGGCCACCGTGGCGTCGCCGGACGAATTCGGAGAGTAGTTGTTTGGCGCCGATGTGCCCAGTAGCCCTCACGAAGGGTTATGGTGGAAACCCCCCCTCGGGCCGGTCCGTATCCCCCCCACGGACCGGCCCGTTTTTCTGTGTGGCCGGACCCGGCCCCGCCGCCCCCGCCCCGCCGGCCCCAGCGGCCGTCCCGGGCGCCCCGCGAGCCAGGCGTAACGAACAGTTCACCGGCGCGCCGTCATATGCCGGGGCATGGCCGCGGTTCTTCCAGGGCATAAAGCAACCAGGTCGACACCCGAACCACGGGTGTCGGTTCTCAGCGGGCGGCACGGGGCCGTCCCGCCCGGGAGGCCCTTTGCACCAGCCCGACCGTGCGGTCATGGCACGGGAGACGCAGCGGAGGGCCGGTCCCCGGCCCGTGCGATGTGTGCATCGCGGCCGTCGACCGGTCCAGCCCCACTCCGTCGCTCCCCGACCTCTTCCGAGGGGGTACGTCCTTCCGTGGTGACCAGCGCAAAGCGCCCCAAGCCAGACCGGCGCACCTATGTTCTCGACACCAGCGTCCTGCTGGCCGATCCGAACGCTCTGAGCCGCTTCGACGAGCACGAGGTCGTGCTCCCGATCGTCGTGGTCACGGAACTGGAGGCCAAGCGGAACCATCCCGAACTCGGCTACTTCGCCCGGCAGGCACTGCGCCTGCTCGACGACTGCCGGGTGCGGCACGGCCGCCTCGACGCCCCGATCCCGATCGGGGAGCTCGGCGGGACCCTGCGGGTGGAGCTCAACCACTCGGACCCCAGCGTGCTGCCCAGCGGCTACCGGCTGGGCGACAACGACTCCCGCATCCTCGCGGTCGCCCGCAACCTCCAGGCCGAGGGATTCGACGTCACCGTGGTGTCGAAGGACCTCCCGCTGCGGATCAAGGCGTCCTCCGTGGGCCTGCTCGCCGAGGAGTACCGGGCCGAACTGGCCATCACGGACTCCTCCGGCTGGACCGGGATGGCCGAGCTGACCCTGCCCGGCGAACAGGTGGACATCCTCTTCGAGGAAGGGCACGTCCACGTGCCCGAGGCCGCCGAACTGCCGGTGCACACCGGGCTGACCATCCAGTCCGAGCGCGGCAAGGCGCTCGGCCGGGTCACCCCGGAGGGCGGGGTGCGGCTGGTGCGCGGCGACCGGGAGGCGTTCGGCATCAAGGGCCGCAGCGCCGAGCAGCGGATCGCCCTCGACCTGCTCCTCGACCCCGACATCGGGATCGTGTCGATGGGCGGCCGGGCCGGCACCGGCAAGTCGGCGCTGGCCCTGTGCGCGGGCCTGGAAGCGGTCCTGGAGCGCCGCCAGCACCAGAAGGTGATGGTCTTCCGGCCGCTGTACGCGGTGGGCGGCCAGGAACTGGGCTATCTGCCCGGCACCGAGGCCGAGAAGATGAGCCCCTGGGCGCAGGCGGTCTTCGACACGCTCTCCGCGGTCACCAGCCGCGAGGTCATCGAGGAGATCACCGCCCGCGGCATGCTGGAGGTGCTCCCGCTCACCCACATCCGCGGCCGGTCGCTGCACGACGCGTTCGTCATCGTGGACGAGGCCCAGTCGCTGGAGCGCAACGTCCTGCTGACCGTGCTCTCCCGGATCGGCGCCGACTCCCGGGTCGTGCTCACCCACGACGTGGCCCAGCGGGACAACCTGCGCGTCGGCCGCTACGACGGAGTCGTCGCCGTGGTGGAGAAACTGAAGGGGCATCCGCTCTTCGCGCACGTCACGCTGACCCGGTCGGAAAGGTCCCAGATCGCGGCACTGGTGACCGAAATGCTGGAGGACGGCCGCATCTGAGCGCACTGTCCCAGGCGCCGTCCGGCAAAAGGCCAAGAGCCTAGCCGGGCGGCGCTTTCGCGTGCGGGAGTTTCCGTAAATCGTTCGGGCCAAACGAGGTGTGAGCTTTCACACGCAACTCAAGATTGCCTCACGCCGTCCGGGTACGGCAGAGTCTCCGTTCTGTCAGGCCCCGCATACGACACACGTGTACCCCCAGCGGTACGCAATCACAGCAGCACCAGGTCAACTCCATAGCCACGTCGTATGCCGCCCGAGCACCACGCGGCGCTCCCCAGTCGGGAGTTGCCCACCGGGCCCGTGCCTCCCGTGACCCCGAAGTTGGGGAGGCCAGCGTTCAGGGGCACGATTGCGTCCGCGAGGGTCACCGAAGCGGGCGATGCTGGAAGGAAACCGTGTGAGCCGGATCTCGGTCCGGGGATTCGCAGTGGCCTCGGCCACGGCGGTCACCGCTGTCGGAAGCGTCGTCGGTGTTGCCTCGGGCAGCACCATGCAGGGCACCAACAACGACGCCGAGGCGACGGCCAGTGGCACCACGCTCCTCGCGGACATCCCCGCGGGACAACAGGCCCAGGTGCAGACGGCGTCCCTGACGCAGCAGGCCGACGCGCAGGCCATCGCCGCGGACGCGGGTGCCAAGAAGGAGGCCGAGGAAGCGGCGCGCAAGGCCGCCGCCGACACCGCGGTCGCCAAGAAGAAGCAGGCCGACGCGGCGGCCAAGAAGGCCGCGCAGGACGCGAAGGAGCGCGAGCAGGAGCAGGAGCAGGAGACCAGCCGCAGCTCCACCCGCGACGCCTCCGACTTCACCGTCCAGAGCTCCTACAGCACCGCCGAGATCCAGGCGATGGCCCGCCAGATGGTGCCCAGCGCCCAGTTCCAGTGCTTCAGCAACATCGTCGACCACGAGTCGAGCTGGAACTACACGGCGGTCAACGCCTCCTCCGGCGCCTACGGCCTCTTCCAGGCACTGCCCGCCTCCAAGTACTCCTCGGCCGGTTCCGACTGGCAGACCAACCCGGCCACCCAGATCAAGTGGGGCCTGAACTACATGGACTCGCGCTACGGCAGCCCGTGCGAGGCGTGGACCTTCTGGCAGGCCAACCACTGGTACTGAGCCCGGCTCAACCCCGTACAGCCCCTCACCGTCCTTCGGTGAGGGGCTTTCGTGTGTCGGCCGGGTACGGTCGATGCGACGACTCCCCGCTGACACCAGGGGGGAGTGGTGGGGAGAGACGGGGGAAGAGGACGGATCATGTCGCGAGTGCCAGGGTGGATCGGCCGGCTCGGTGCCGGACTGACCCGCATGAGCCGGACGCTGGAGCAGCGTCGCGCCGAGGCGGAGCGGCAGCAGGCCGCCGCCGACGCCGTGGAGCCGCAGCCGTACGACCACGTACCGGCGCCGCCGGACCACCCGCCCGCCGGCGCCGCCCGGCCGGACCCGGCCCAGGCCGTGCCGTGGGGCGTGCGGGTCGCGGCCGAGGCGGGCTGGCGGCTGCTGGTGCTCGCGGGCACCCTGTGGGTGCTGATGCGGATCATCAGCGCGGTCCAACTCGTCGTGCTGGCCTTCGTCGCCGCGCTGCTGATCACGGCGCTGCTCCAGCCGACGGTGGCCCGGCTGCGGCGCGCCGGGGTGCCGCGCGGACTGGCCACGGCGCTCACCGCGATCGGCGGGTTCGTGGTGATGGGCCTGATCGGCTGGTTCGTCACCTGGCAGGTCATGGAGAACATCGACAACCTCTCCGACCAGGTCCAGGACGGCATCGACGAGTTGCGCCGCTGGCTGCTCAACAGCCCGTTCCACGTCACCGACAAGCAGATCAACGAGATCGCCAAGAACCTGCGGGACGCGGTCGGCGCCAACACCGACCAGATCACCTCGGCCGGCCTGGAGGGCGTCACCGTCGTCGTCGAGGCACTGACCGGCATCCTGCTGGCGGCCTTCTCCACCCTGTTCCTGCTCTACGACGGCAAGCGGATCTGGCAGTGGACGCTGAAGCTGGTCCCGGCCGCCGCCCGGCCGGGCGTGGCCGGCGCCGGCCCGCGGGCCTGGCGGACGCTGACCGCGTATGTGCGCGGCACGGTGATAGTCGCCCTGATCGACGCCATCTTCATCGGCCTCGGCATCTACTTCCTCGATGTGCCGATGGCCGTGCCGCTGGCCGTGTTCATCTTCCTGTTCGCGTTCGTGCCGCTGGTCGGCGCCGTGGTGTCGGGGGCGCTCGCCGTCGTCGTCGCGCTGGTGACCCAGGGCGTGTTCACCGCCGTGATGGTGCTGGTCGTGGTGCTGGCGGTGCAGCAGATCGAGGGGCACATCCTCCAGCCGTTCATCCTGGGCCGGGCGGTACGGGTGCACCCGCTCGCGGTGGTGCTGTCGGTGGCCGCCGGCGGCCTGGTGGCCGGCATCGGCGGCGCGGTGGTCGCCGTACCGCTGGTCGCGGTGACCAACACGGTGGTGGGCTATCTGCGGGCGCACTCCCGGGAGGCCGCGCTGCGCGGGACGCCGCGACCGCACGGAGCCACCTCGACCGACGCCGCGCCGGCGGCCGAGAAACCGCCGCCCGCCGACCCGCCGGGTGCGGAGTCGGCCGCCGGCTAGCGGCAGCGGGCCCCGCCCACCAGGACTTCCGTTCTAGTGGGCGGGGCCGTACGCGGGAACTACTCGGCGAGGACCGCCTCGGCGTCCAGCGTGGTGCCCACCGCCTGGATCACCGACGCGATCTTGAACGCCTCCTGGACCGTCTCCCGGTCCACGCCCGCCGTGCGCAGCACCCGCTCGTGCGAGTCCAGGCACAGGCCGCAGCCGTTGATGGCGGAGACCGCGAACGACCACAGCTCGAAATCGGCCTTGTCGACACCGGGGTCGCCGAGGACGTTCATCCGCAGCCCGGCCCGCAGGGTGCCGTACTCGTGGTCCGACAGCAGATGCCGGGTGCGGTAGAACACGTTGGTCATCGCCATGATCGCGGCGGCCGACTTGGCGGCCGTGTACGCCTCCGGCGACAGGTTCGCCTTCGCCTCCGGGGCCAGCTCGCGCAGCACGATCGGGGAGCGCGAGGCGATCGCGGTCGCCAGCACCGTGCCCCACAGCCGCTGCGCGGACAGGCCGGAGTTGCCGACGACCGAGCCCAGATTGAGCTTCAGGTCCTTGGCGTAGTCCGGCAGGGCGGACTTCAGGGAGTCGAGGGACATGTCAGCTCACTCTCCGGACAGCAGCGCGACGGGGTCGAGGGTCTCGTCGCCCCTGGACCAGTTGCACGGGCACAGCTCGTCGGTCTGGAGGGCGTCGAGGACCCGCAGCACCTCCTTGGGGTTCCGGCCGACCGAGCCGGCGGTCACCATCGTGAACTGGATCTCGTTGTTCTGGTCCACGACGAACACGGCGCGCTGCGCGAAGCCGTCCGCGCCCTCGATGCCCAGCGCGCGCATCAGCTCGTGCCTGGCGTCGGCCATCATCGGGAACGGCAGGTCGGTCAGGTCCGGGTGGTCCTTGCGCCAGGCGTGGTGGACGAACTCGGAGTCACCGGAGAAGCCGAGGACCTGCGCGTCCCGGTCGGCGAACTCCTCGTTCAGCCTGCCGAAGGCCGCGATCTCGGTGGGGCACACGAAGGTGAAGTCCTTGGGCCAGGCGAAGACGACCTTCCACTTGCCCTCGTAGGTCTTGTGGTTGACCGTCTCGAACTCCTTGCCCTTCTCCAGCGAGACGCAGGCGGTCAGTTCGAACTCGGGGAACTTGTCACCGACAGTGAGCACACGCTCTCCTTGTAGCGAAGAAACGTCCAATTTACGGACGTTTCCCGTGGGTTGGACGGTTCTGATCGTGGCACAGAGCGGGACGCGCCGGGTGCCGCTCACCCCGGAGGGTGAACGGCTGCTGGTCCGGGCCGAGGGCGGCTGACCGAGGGGCGGCGGCGACCGGCACCCGGACCTCGGCCTGCCGCCGCTCGCGGTGCCACCTACTCCGTCCGCAGCCCGTCCGGCCGGACCAGCTTCAGCAGCGGCGGCAGGCTGAGCAGCGTCACCGCCAGCACGACCGCCGCGCCCACGCCTGTCATCGCCAGCAGGCTCGGCCAGTCGACGGCGACCGGGGTACCGGCCATCTTCAGCAGCACCGCGCCGAGCGTCAGCCCCACCACCGCGGACAGCAGCAGGCCCACCGCGATCGGCACCGCCGTCTGCCACAGCACCGACAGGCCCAGGGTGCGGCGCCGGGTGCCGAAGGCGACCAGCGACGACAGCAGCTTGCGGCGTTCGCGCAACTGCTCCAGCTGCGTCACCAGCAGGCTCACGCCGATCAGCGCCAGCACACAGGCGGCGCCCACGAACAGGCCGGTGCGGATGGCCGTGAACTTCTCGTTCTGCTCGGTGGACGACCAGACCGAGACGTCGGCCAGCGGGTCGACGGCCGCCGCGGTGTTGCGCACCCGCTCCTGGACGTCCGGCACCGTCTGGTCGAGCTGGAGGTACACCTCCGTGCGCAGACTCGCCAGCGCCTTGCCGTGCAGGGCCCCCGGCGTGAACAGGAACCCCGACGTCGTGTTCCTGGTCGGGCCGACGCGTTCACCGGCCTCCTTGATGCCCTCGGGCACCGTCCAGGCCACCCGGGCGCCCGCGGAGTCGCCGTACGACGGGTCGAAGTAGAGCCGCCGGCCCGGCTCGGCCAGCTGCTTGATGCCGGAGTCCCAGGAGGTGTCGTAGACGGCGAAGATGTCGCCGTCCGCGCAGGAGTCCAGCCGGACCACCTCGCGCAGCGACGCGCAGTCCCCGACCGTCACCTGCTCGGAGTTCTCCGGGTCCGCGCGCCGGTCGGAGATCGAACCCTCGGCGTAGCCATAAACCTTCTCGACGCCCTCGGTGGCGGTGAACTCGGCGGCGCCGACGGCGGCCGGTGCCCCGTCCGACAGGCTCACCTGCATCTGCGCCCGGGTGAGGTCCTGGCCGGTGGACCTGGTGTAGTCGTTGTCCACCCCGGCGAACAGCATCTGCAGGGCGATCGCCCCGGCGACGGCCACCGCCACCCCGTTGACCATGCGGGCCGCGGTGCCGCTGTTCACCTGGATGCGGCGCACCGCGAGCTGCCAGGCGACCGGGCCGGCGCCGAGCCGGGCGACGAACCGCTCCACGATCCACGGCAGCAGCGCCGTCACGCCGACCAGCAGCAGGACCACACCGCCGACCACCAGGTACTGGTTGAAGTCCCCGTTGTCGCGGCCCTGGCCGACCATCGGGTAGAGCAGCGCCAGACCGGCCAGCGGCAGCAGCAGCCGCCACCACAGCCGGCGCCGCGCGGGCCGGGCCGTGCGGATCACGCCGAGCGGCTCGATGACCACCCCGCGCAGCGCCAGCAGCGTCACCAGCACCGCGGCCGCCGGCACGGCCACCGCCACCAGCAGGGCCAGCACCGGGGAGGGGTTCAGATAGCTGGGGAAGACACTGATGTCGTAGATCACGGCCTGTCCCGCGAGCTGTCGGCCGAGCAGGAAGAACACCGTGCCGAAGACCAGGCCGAGCACCGAACCCGCCAGTGCCTCGCCGGCCGCGATCCGCCGGGTCATCGGGCTGTCGGAGCCGACCAGCCGCAGCGCCGCGAGCCGCCGGTCGCGGCGCTCGCCGCCGAACCGCACGGCCGTCGCGATGAACACGGCGACCGGCATCAGCAGCACCACGAACACCACGAGGACCAACAGCAGCAGGACCGGGTCGAGGCCCTCCGAGGCGCTGTCGGGGGCGCCGAAGTGGTCGATCCGGGTGACGCGGGAGCCGTCGACGTGCGCGGCGAGTCCCTCGGCGCCCCGGACGAAGGTGAGCTCCTTCGAACCGACCAGGCCCTCCTCGGCGATGGTGCCGGTGACCTGGTCGGGCAGCCGCTCGCGCAGCAGTTTCCCGGCGTCCGACGCCAGCAGCTTCTGCAGCGCGGGGGAGACGAACATCTCGCCCGCGGCCGGGACCGCGTCCAGGCCCGGCGGCACCGGCGCGTCGGGTCCCTCGGCCTGCATCGCGCGGCCCCGGATCTCCTGGCCGCGGAACTCCGTGTCCAGGTCCGCGACCAGCAGGGTGCCGGCCGAGCGGGCGGGGACGGTGGTGTTCATCCACGTGATGTCGGTACGGGCGTCCTCCCGGGCGTGCCGGGCGGACAGCACGCTCGGCACGGCGGTGGTCAGCAGCAGCAGCGCCACGCCGAGTCCGACGCCGACGGCCGTCAGCAGCGCGCGGGTCCAGCCCTCGCGCCCGCCGGTGAGCGCGAACCGGACGCCCAGGGCCAGGTCGTGGCCCCACTGCCGGGCGTTCATACGACCCGCTCCATGTCCCGGGACCGGCCGTCGCGCACGATGATCTCGCGGTCCGAGTAGGCGGCCACCCGGGCCTCGTGGGTGACCAGCACCACGGCGGCGTTGGTGGACCGGGCGGCCTCGGTGAGCAGTTCCATCACGCGTTCGCCGTTGAGCGAGTCCAGGGCGCCGGTGGGCTCGTCGGCGAAGAGCACCCGCGGCCCGGTGACCAGCGACCGGGCGACCGCGACGCGCTGCCCCTGGCCGCCGGAGACCTCACCGGGCCGCTTCTTGGCCAGGTCGTCGACCTCCAGGCGTTCCATCCAGCCGAGCGCGGTCCGCTCGGCCTCCTTGCGGGGCGTGCCGTTCAGCCTGAGCGGCAGCGCCACGTTCTCCACGCAGGTCAGCTCCGGCACCAACTGGCCGAACTGGAACACGAACCCGAACTCGCTGCGCCGCAGCGCGCTGCGCTGGGCGTCGTTCATGGCGGACAGCTCGCGCCCGTTGTAGAGGATCGTCCCGGAGTCGGGCGGGACGATGCCGGCCAGGCAGTGCAACAGCGTGGACTTGCCGGAACCGGAGGGTCCCATCACGGCGACGACCTCGCCGGGGTGGATGGAGAACTCGGCGCCGTCCAGGGCCAGGGTGGGGCCGTAGACCTTGCGCAGGTCCTGCGCGGTGAGCAGCGAACCGGGGGGAGGAGTCGTCACGGGGCCACCGCCGTACGGAGCTTGTCGAGGCGCGCCGCGGTGAGCTCCAGCCACCGCAGGTCGGCTTCCAGATGGAACAGGGCGTGGTCGCAGATGAGCTGGTCGGCGAGGTCGCCCCCCCGCTTGCGGTCGGTCAGCACCCGCATGTGCCGCAGGTGCTCGGCGCGCTGCTCGTCGAGGATGCCGGCGGCGTCGCGGTGCGTGAGCAGGGCGAGGACGACCTTGGTGTACAGCGTCGACTGGAGGTACGGCTCCGGCTTCTCCGGCGTCGCGAGCCAGCGCGCCACGTCGGTGACGCCGGCGTCGGTGATCGCGTACCGCTTGCGCTCCGGACCGCCGCCGGCCTCGATGCCGTCGACCTCCACGAGGCCGTTCTTCAGCAGCCGGGACATCGTCGAATAGACCTGGCCGTAGTGGAGCGGCCGGTCGTGACCGAACTTCTCGTCGAAGGCCCGCTTCAGGTCGTAACCGTGGCGGGGGCCGGACTCCAGGAGCCCGAGCAGAGTGTGACCGATGGACATGCGGGGCACACTACACACGGTGTATACGCCGTGTGTATACGTGCTGTGTGTAGTTGGTGAGGGGAGCCGCCGCACCCCAGGTCACGGGCTGTTGTCACAGTTCTGTCACACGAGGTCCCTCGGAACCGGCTCGTGTCACCGCTGCTCTGGTGCCGACGGCGGTGGATCGGCCGGCGGGCGGCCCCGGCGGGGCAGCGGGCCGGTGTCGCGGGGCAGCCGGCCGGCCTCCGCCAGGGCCCGGCGCAGCAGGAACTCGATCTGCGCGTTGGCCGAGCGCAGCTCGTCACCCGCCCAGCGGGCCAGCGCCTCGTACACCTGGGGGTCCAGCCGCAGCAGCACCTGCTTGCGCTGCTGCGGCCGGCGCCGCGGGGTGGGGTCGGCCCCGGAATCCGTCGTCACTGGTAGAGCGTCCCCGTGTTGAGCACCGGCTGCGCGGAGCGGTCCCCGCACAGCACGACCATCAGGTTGGACACCATCGCCGCCTTGCGCTCCTCGTCCAGCGTCACGATGTCCTCCCGGGTGATCCGGGCCAGCGCCATCTCGACCATCCCGACCGCCCCGTCCACGATCTGCCGCCGCGCCGCCACGACCGCCCCCGCCTGCTGCCGCTGGAGCATCGCCGAGGCGATCTCCGGCGCGTACGCGAGGTGCGTGAAGCGGGACTCGACGATCTTCACACCGGCCGCCTCCACCCGCGCGTGCAGCTCCACGGCGAGCTTCTCGGTGATCTCCTCCGCGTTGCCGCGCAGTGAGAGGCCGTCCTCCTCGTGGGCGTCGTAGGGGTACTCGATGGCGATGTGCCGCACGGCCGCCTCGGTCTGCGTGGAGACGAACTCCACGTAGTCGTCGACCTCGAACAGGGCCTGCGCGGTGTCCTCGACCTTCCACACCACCACGGCCGCCAGCTCGATCGGGTTGCCGTAGGCGTCGTTCACCTTGAGCACCGCGGTCTCGTGGTTGCGCACCCGGGTGGAGATCTTGGTGCGCGAGGTGAGGGGGTTCACCCAGCGCAGCCCGTCCTGCCGGATCGTGCCCCGGTACCGGCCGAAGAGCTGCACCACCCGCGCCTCGCCGGGCGCGACCATGTTCAGCCCGCACATCGCGAGGAACGCCGCGACCGCCACCAGGACGCCGCCGATGATCAGTGCCGCCTTGCCGCCGGCCGCCGAGACCGCCGTGGCGCTCACGATCAGCCCCGCGCCCGCCAGCAGCCCGACCAGCCCGAGCAGCAGCGCCCAGCCCCCGCCGATGCTGTGCGCCGGGCACTCCCGCACCCGCGGAGCCGGCATCTCGGGCAGGTCGGCGGTGACCTGCGCGTCATGAGTGGTCATGGAAATACCCCCGTCTGTCGCTAACACTTTCCTAGCTAAGTGATAACACTTTACCCGCTCACAGCAACCCTCAACCCCTCCCGCGCGTCGGTTCCAGGTGGAGGAGGTGCTGATTCTCACGTGCCCAAAAGGCAGGATCGGCGACTCTTCGCCACATCTGGCGGTGCTAGCTTCTTACGCTGACCTGCTGACGGAACCTGTGTGACCTGTGAGCACACACGAACGAAGCGGAGCGGAACGAGCCCATGGGACGAGCGGAAGAGAGAAGAGCGCGGCAGCGTGGCGGTCGCCGCGCGGCGCCCAAGCGCCGCCGTCCACCGGCCGCCGCGAACGGCAAGGGACGGATACGCCGGCTCTTCACCTGGAAGAAGATGCTGGGCACCTTCCTCGGCCTCTGCCTGCTCGGCATGGGCGCCTTCATCGTGCTGTACATGATGATCCAGATCCCCGAGGGCAACGCCGACGCGACGCTCCAGAGCAACGTCTACAAGTACAGCGACGGCACGGTCATGACCCGCAGCGGTGAGCGCAACCGCGAGATCGTCGACCTCTCCAAGGTGCCCAAGGACGTCCAGCACGCCTTCGTCGCCGCCGAGAACAAGACGTTCTACGAGGACTCCGGCGTCGACATCAAGGGCACCGCCCGCGGTCTGCTCAACACGGTCTCCGGCAAGGGCGCGCAGGGCGGCTCGACCATCACCCAGCAGTACGTCAAGAACTACTACCTGACGCAGGACCAGACCGTCACCCGCAAGCTGAAGGAACTGGTCATCTCCCTGAAGCTGGACCGGGAGAAGTCCAAGGACTACATCCTCGCCGGCTACCTGAACACCAGCTACTACGGCCGCGGCGCCTACGGCATCCAGGCCGCCGCCCAGGCCTACTACCGGGTCGACGCCGAGGACCTCACGGTCGAGCAGGGCGCCTACCTGGCCGCCCTGCTCCAGGCGCCGAGCCAGTACGACTGGGCGGTGGCCACCGAGACCGGCAAGAAGCTGGCCAAGGAGCGCTGGAACTACGTCCTGGACAAGATGGTCGAGCAGGACTGGCTGAGCGGCTCCGACCGGCAGGCCGCGAAGTTCCAGGTCCCCGAGGACCCCAAGGGCACCGCGGGCATGCAGGGGCAGACCGGTTACCTGGTGGACGCGGCCAACGACGCGCTGGAGCAGCAACTGGTCGACCAGGGCACCGCCGAGGACAGCGACCAGGCCGAGGCCATGCGGGAGGCCGGCGGCTGGACCATCACCCTCAACATCGACAAGAAGAAGCAGGCGGCGCTGGAGAAGTCCGTCAAGTCCCAGCTGACCAGCAAGCTCGACTCCGACGAACGCGACGTGGACGCCGATGTCCAGGCGGGCGCGGTCTCCGTCGATCCCAAGACCGGCGCGGTCGTGGCGATGTACGGCGGCGTGGACTACCTCAAGCACTACGTCAACAACGCCACCCGCAAGGACTACCAGCCCGCCTCCACCTTCAAGCCGGTCATCCTGGCCGCCGCCGTGGACCAGGACGCCGAGACCCAGGACGGCGTGCCGATCACCGCGAACACGGTCTACGACGGCACCAGCAAGCGCCAGGTCGAGGAGAACGGCACCAAGGTCGGCTTCGCCCCGGAGAACGAGGACGACGCCGACTACGGCGACATCTCCGTGCAGACGGCCATGAACAAGTCCGTCAACTCCGTCTTCGCGCAGATGGGCGTCGACGTCGGCATGCAGCAGGTGGTCGACGTCGCCGCCGACCTCGGCATGGACGACGACCTCCAGGCCGTACCGGCCCAGACCCTGGGCAGTATGGGCGCCAGCCCGCTCCAGATGGCCGGCGTCTACGCCACCTTGGACAACCACGGCAAGAAGGTCACCCCGGCCGTCGTGAAGTCCGTCGAGCACAACTCCCGGGCGGTCGAGTTCCCCGATCCGATCGGCGGGCAGGTCATCAGCCGCGAGGCCGCCGACACCGTGACCAGCGTGCTGACCGGCGTGGTCGACGACGGTACGGCCAAGACGTCGGTACGGGACAACGCGATGCGCGACGGCCAACAGGTGGCCGGCAAGACCGGTACCTCCGACAACAACAAGTCGGCCTGGTTCACCGGCTTCACCCCCAAGCTGGTCACCTCCGTCGGCCTGTTCGGCGAGGACGCCAAGACCCACGGCCAGGTCGCCATGTACGGCGCGGGTGGCAACGACCGCGTCAACGGCGGCGGGTACCCGGCGCAGATCTGGGCCGCGTACACCTTCGGCGTGATGGACCAGACCAGCAAGTTCGACCTGGACACCAAGCAGGGCGCGGCGGTCAACCCCACCACCTCGGCGCCGCCGACCACGTCGGCCCCGCCCACGGAGGAGGAGACCACCTCGGCGCCGCCGACCGAGGAGGAGACCACCTCGGCGCCGCCCACGGACGAGGAGACCACCACCACCCCGCCGCCGGACGAGGAGACCACCACCACCCCGCCGCCGGACGAGGAGACCACCACCACCCCGCCGCCGGACGAGGACGACGACGAGGAGGACGACGGCCTCCCGGGCGACGACTGGTAGCCGGACAGAGGGGAGGGGCGCCCGGTGCACACC
>NZ_JBQOUX010000220.1:0-2410 GCF_052216785.1 Streptomyces sp. JW3
GGCCCGGAGCGCCGTACGTACGCTCCGGGCCCCTCGGCCGTGATGCCGCGCGCGTACGGCGTCCCGTACGCGGACCGTCACCGTCAGGCAGCGGCGCCCCGGCCGCCCATCAGGCGCGGCAGGAAGCGGAAGCCGACGCCACCGGCGATCATGGTGGCGGCGCCGATGAGCAGGAAGCTGGTCTCGGCGGCACCGGTCTCGGCGAGCTCGTCGCCGTTGCCCTGCGCCGAGGTCTGCGCGGTGCTGTCCGCACCGGTGTCGGTCAGGGCCGAGGTGCCCTGGTTCTGGGCGGCGTTGTCGTTGCCGCCGTCGGTGGTGGTGTTGTCGGTGCCGGTGTTGCCGTTGCCGGCGTTCCCGTTCCCGTTGCCATTCCCGTTCCCGTTGCCGCCACCGTTGCCGGTGCCCTCGGTCGGGTCGTCGGTGGGCTCGACCGGGTCGGTGGTGCCGGGGTCGGTCGGGTCCGTGGTGCCCGGGTCCGTCGGGTCGGTGGTGCCCGGGTCGGTCGGGTCCGTCGTACCCGGGTCCGTCGGGTCGGTGGTGCCCGGGTCGGTCGGGATGTCGGTGGGCGGGTCGGTCGGGTCGGTCGGGTCCGGCTCCGGCGTCTCGTCGCCGCACAGGACGCCGAGGATGCAGTCATCGGCCTCCGTCGCCGAGGCGGCACCCGCCGCGGTCAGCGAGGCGCCGAAGGCGATGACGGCACCGGCCGCGACCCGTGCGACACGGACCCGCGTCTTCTTGGTCATAAGTTTGCTACCCCCAGTAGCTGAATCGTCAGGGTGGCGGCGTTTCGGGGCCGTGATCGACGGGGGTAGCCATGTTGTGAAGCCCCCCGGTTCACATGCGCCCCAGAAACACGCATGCCGCGCATCACCTTTCCTATTTTTAAAGGCAACGTCAAGGCCATTGCGTACGCGATGTCCGCGTTCGGGGTGTATGCCGGATACAAAGACTGTGAGTTTGATGTAAAAGCCGGACATCGAGCCCAGAAAAAGCGCATACGAAAGGCAACTGCCGCCGTGCGGGTGGCAGTTGCCTTGTCGACAAAGCGGCGTCAGCGTACCGCCGTTACTTCTCCTGCTGCTTGCGCCAGCGAATTCCGGCCTCCAGGAAACCCTGGATCTCCCCGTTGAACACGGCCTCGGGGTTGCCCACCTCGTAGTCGGTACGCAGGTCCTTGACCATCTGGTACGGGTGCAGGACGTACGAACGCATCTGGTTGCCCCAGGAGTTGCCGCCGTCGCCCTTGAGCGCGTTCATCTTCTCCTGCTCCTCCTGGCGGCGCCGCTCGAGCAGCTTGGCCTGGAGGACGTTCATCGCGGTCGCCTTGTTCTGGATCTGCGAGCGCTCGTTCTGGCAGGAGACGACGATGCCGGTGGGCAGGTGGGTCAGCCGGACCGCGGAGTCCGTCGTGTTCACGCCCTGGCCGCCGGGGCCGGAGGACCGGTAGACGTCCACCCGCAGTTCGGACTCGTCGATCTCGATGTGGTCGGTCTGCTCGACCACGGGGAGGATCTCGACGCCCGCGAAGGAGGTCTGGCGGCGGCCCTGGTTGTCGAACGGCGAGATCCGCACCAGCCGGTGCGTGCCCTGCTCGACGGAGAGCGTCCCGTAGGCGTACGGCACCTGCACGGCGAAGGTGGTCGACTTGATGCCGGCCTCCTCCGCGTACGAGGTCTCGTAGATCTCCGTCTTGTAGCCGCGCTGCTCCGCCCAGCGCAGGTACATCCGCTGGAGCTTCTCGGCGAAGTCGGCGGCGTCCACGCCACCCGCCTCGGCACGGATGTTGACCAGCGCCTCCCGGGAGTCGTACTCGCCGGACAGCAGGGTGCGGACCTCCATCTCGTCCAGCGCCTTGCGCACCGAGGTCAGCTCGGACTCGGCCTCGGCCCGGGTGTCCGGGTCGTCCTCCTCCTCGGCCATCTCGAAGAGGACCGCGAGATCGTCGATCCGGCCGCGCAGCGCCTCCGCCTTCCTGACCTCGGCCTGGAGGTGGGAGAGCTTGCTGGTGATCTTCTGCGCCGCCTCCGGGTCGTCCCACAGGGACGGCGCGGCCGCCTGCTCCTCGAGCACGGCGATGTCTGCCCTCAGCTTGTCGAGGTCCAGGACGGCCTCGATCGACTCCATGGTCGAGGAGAGGGACTTCAGCTCTTCGGATACATCGACGACTGCCACGCCCTCCAGCGTAACGGCTCCGCCGGGCGGCCCACGCCCGGCGGTACGGGGGGGCTTGCCTAGGGGACCGCCGGTGCCGAGTTCCGGGTGTCCTCGGGGCCGGTGTCGGCCTCGTCACCGGCCGTGGTCAGCCAGGTGCCGACGCCGATCGCCGCCAGCAGTGCCACGGCGCCCGCGCCGAGGGCGATCCGGCGGCGGCGGGCGGCGGCCCGGTTGCGGGCCGAGCCGGGGCGGCGGG
>NZ_JBQOUX010000221.1:0-2410 GCF_052216785.1 Streptomyces sp. JW3
CCCGCCTACACCGAGCGCTACTACTCCCAGGCGGGCGCCCCCACGGTGATGCGCTACGCGCAGGGCACCAGCGCCTCCTCCCTGTCCGTCCAGATCACCGACCAGAACGGCACCGCGTACGCCAATGTGGAGCTGGGGTCGGGCAACAAGGTGAGGTTCTCCAAGACCGACCCGTTCGGCGCGGAGCGCACCGAGGCGACGACGTGGCGCTCCCACCGGAGCTACGTCGGCGGTGGCGACGACGCGAGCAGCGGCCTGATCCACCTGGGCGCCCGCGAGTACGACCCGCAGACGGGCCGCTTCCTCTCCGCCGACCCGGTCCTGGACCTGGCCGACCCGGTCCAGATGAACGGCTACGTCTACTGCGAGAACAACCCGGTCACCTTCGCCGACCCGACGGGCCTGGCGTCGGAGGGCGGCACGAGCGAGTACGGCGGCCCCTCGGCCTCGGCGGAGGCCTGGGCGAAGAACCAGCTGAACACCTCCCTGGCGGACGTCATCCTCTCGGTCGGCTGGGCCGCGCTGAAGGACTTCATCGGCTGGAACGACATGATCGGCTGCTTCTCCCGCGGCGACCTGTGGGCCTGCGGCAGCCTCTTCATCCAGGCCATCCCGTGGGCCAAGCTCGGCAAGATCCCCTCGGTCCTCAAGGCGGCCTCACGGATCGCCAGCGCGATCAACGCCTGGATGAAGGCCAAGGAAAAAGCCCGCAAGATCATCGAAATGGCCAAGAAGGCCCGCGAACTGGCCCGCAAGGCAAAGGAAGCCAAACGCAAGGCAGCCGAACGAGCGGCCCAGCTGCGCAAGAAGGCCAAGGAGGCGGCCACCCGCAAGCTGAAGGCAGCCGTACGGAAGACGGGCAACGCCGTCCAGAAGATGCAGAAGACGGCGGCGAAGAAGGCCGAGCCGAAGCCGCGGCAGGCCCGGGCCAAGGACGAGTCGTCAGGGAAAACCCAGGAGTCGTCGGAGTCTTCGGGGGAGTCCTCCGAAGGATCTTCCGGGGAGGGCATCGGCTGCAAGACCAACAGCTTCGTGCCCGGCACCCTCGTCCTGATGGCGGACGGCACCACCAAGCCCATCGAGGACGTCGAGAACGGCGACAAGGTCCTGGCCACCGACCCGGAAACCGGCGAGACGGCCGTGGAGACGGTCACCGCCGAGATCCTCGGCAAGGGTGTCAAGCACCTGGTCAAGGTCGAGATCACCACCCCCGACGGCACCACCGCCGAGGTAACGGCCACCGACGCCCACCCCTTCTGGGTCCCCGAACTGGGCGAGTGGATCGACGCCACCGACCTGAAGCCCGGCCAGTGGCTGCGCACCAGCGCCGGCACGTACGTCCAGATCACGGCGCTCGAACGGTGGACGGTACAGCGGGCGACGGTCCACAACCTGACCGTCAGCGACCTGCATACGTACTATGTGCTGGCGGGGGCCACACCGGTCCTTGTTCACAACAGCAACTGTGATGTCCCGTCAGGCTCTCTTCAGGGGGAGAGGCTTGCACAGAAGTTGCGGTTGGAGTCAGCAAACTCGCCTTTCACGGAGGGCGGCCAGTTGACGCCCGATGCGATCGCCGGTTCCAGATTGGCAATGCCTGGAACAAAAATGGGGAACAAGGAACTTCAAGCTCGATTCGCAGAACGTGGTGGAGCTTCACAATGGGGCAAGTACAGCACCGAAACGCACCAAAGCCCGTACGGTGACTATCAAGTGCACTACTACATGAACCGAGTGTCCGGCGAGGTCATGTATGACTACGACTACAAGGTCGTCATGAACCGCAGAGGGAGCGCCCCGTGAAAGTAAGGTTCACTGGCGCCGAAGGCCACGAGCAGAGTGTTCGACAGGGGGCGGACGCCCTGCGTCAGGGGCAGATGTACGTGGTCCTTGAGGTGTACTGCCAGGCGGATGGGCCGAACTACTTCAGGATCGAGTTCCGCAGAGGCGAACTCCCACCCCTCTTTGATTCGAGGCTCTTTGAAGTGGTCGAGCCGAAGATGCATCCATCGTGGACGATTTCCACCGAGTGGGACGGATCGCTCACGATGGCACCTGCCGCCTGGCAAGTCCCGGGGTTCTGGGAGGAATTTATGGACCATTCCCCTGGTGCGATCGAAATCTATGAGCGCGGCAGAGATGTTCTGGTGCTGGAATCTGAATAGCGAGAGTTGACGCCCTCGATTTCAGCTCCGTGAACAACGTGATGTGGTGCGACTCCGTGAGGTTGCGTGCGCAATGGGTCGCGGTGGCAGCACATCAATAGATGGCGTATTTATGCCAGCAAATCTGGAGCCCTGCCAAGTGTCACCTGGCAGGGCTCCAGTGCGGTCTGACGGCAGTAGTTGACGCTGAGGTTGAAAGGGTGGGGTGACGGGTTACGGAGGCTCCAGCCCGAGTCCGGTCTCGG
>NZ_JBQOUX010000222.1:0-2406 GCF_052216785.1 Streptomyces sp. JW3
CCCGGCGACCGTCGGCGGCCCCGGCACCGGCGGCGCGCTCGGCGCTCCGGGCGCGGCAGGCGCGGTGGGGGCGGGCCGCTGGCCGAACCGCTCCGTCGGCCGGGTGCCGTCGTCCGCGTACAGGTCGAGGGCCAGCCGCACCGGCACCTCGAACTCGTGGCTGTCCTGCCCGGTGCCGATGTAGAACTGGTCGTGCCCGGTGGCCCCGCCCACGGTGTCCCCGTGCGTGACCTGGTGGCCGTACTGGTAGTCGCCGCCGAACCCGATCGAGCCCCAGCCGCCCAGCGGCGCGCTGACGCTGCCCATCGGGCCGATCGCGCCGCCGTAGGACTCGCCGCGCTGCTCGGTGTCGCCGCCGGCCGCCTGTGCCAGGCCCATGGTCTGGATGCCCGGCAGCACCCGGCGGTGCGCGGTCGCCCGGGTGGCGTCCCGCTCGGCGGTGAGCAGCAGCCGGACCCGGCGCACCCCGGTGTCCGTGCTGTTGGGCACCTCGAAGTGCAGCGCGTGCCCGCCGTCGACCATGGCGTCGGTCGCGGCCCGCCGCCCGGTGCGGGAGCGCGCCTCGCGCAGCCGGCGCAGATTGTTGAGCTGGGCGTGCAGCCGGATCTGGTGCTCCGGCTCGTGGTCGCGGACCGCCTGCTTCAGCCGGCCGCCGAGCCCGGCCGGCGCCGGGGCCGTCGGCGCGGGCGGCAGGAAGCCCTCGCGGCGCAGCCACCGCTCGGCCCGGTCGAACAGCACGTCCGTGCCGGTGACGTCGAGCGGCGCCGCGCTCAGCCCGATGCCGTCCAGCCGCTCCAGCGCGTCCGGCAGCTCCCGCACCTCGTCCGCGGCCGGCGGGTGCCCGGTGGCGTCCGCCTTGCTGAGCACCCGCAGGTCCATGCCGTGCCCATGGGCCAGCGGCGGCGCCACGCTCTCGGAGCCGTCCGGCCGGATCAGGGTGACGTGGTAGGTGACGGCGGCCGGCGCGAGGAGGTGGCTGCGGTTGGTGCGGATGGCGTGCATGGTGCCGGCGGCGGAGCTGGCACCGTAGGAGTTGGTCACGGTCGCCGTGGCCTGGCCGCGCAGGCCGACGCTGCCGCCGATCAGGTGCGAGGCGTCCGGGTGCCCCTTGTCGTGGTCGGCGGTGAGCGCGGCGGCACCGGAGCCGGTGAGGGCGAGACCGCTGGTGTACTTCGAGGACAGGTCCACCTTCGAGGTGTTGACCAGGTGGCTCTCCAGGTTGATCTGCCCCGCGGTGCTCTGCCGCTGCGGGGTGCCGACCGTGGGCGTGGTGACGAGGCGCAGCATGCCGACGGCGTTGCCGGCCGCGTCGGTGAGGACGGGCGAGTAGAGGCCGTCCTCCAGTTGCATCGGCAGGGTGCCGCGCAGCACCTGCTCGGAGAGGAAGTCGGCGACCTGCCCGGCGGCGGCCTCGTCGAGGTCGGCGTGGAACGACTGGTGCACGTGCTCGTACAGGGCCCGCGGGTCGATCACCGAGTCGACGCCGTACAGCGGCAGGTCGGCCGGTGCCGCCGGGGCGGGCAGCGAACCGGGCGCCGGGTCGGCGGTGGTGAGGTGGCGCGGGAACCAGATGGTGGTCGGCCCGTGTGAACGCGGGGCGCCCCAGCTGTCCGGAGCGGTCGCGGTGGTGGATGCGGTGGCTGGTGCCGTGGACGCGGGCGGGGCGGTGACCGCGGGGGCGTCGACGCGGACCCGCCAGTCGGTGGTGAACTCCACCGGGTCGGACGGCTCGTTGGAGCGCTGAGCGGAGGTCGTCTGGACGATGTGCGTGACGGTGGTGGAGTCCGACGCCTGGTTGTGGGTGACCGCGCCCGACAGCGTGCCGTCCACGGCCCGCACCGGCGTCGGCGCGCCGACCGGCGTGGAGGCGATCCACGGCACCGTGAACGTCCGGTAGGTGCCCGACGGCTGCCCGGAGAAGTTCTCCCGGGTGCCGAAACCGCGCCGCTCCACATGCTTGTCGGGGTCACGCGAGTCGAAGCGGCCCTGGCGCAGCGAGGCCCGCGGGTCGGACAGGGTCAGCTGCACGTCGACGGTGTGGTCCCGGCCGTCGACGCGGACGGTGACCCGGTGGCCGCCGTTGGCCCGCAGGTAGGGCAGGCTGAGGGCGAGGCTCTCCCGGCTGAGCCGGTCCCGCACCTGGTCGCGCACCGACTCCGGCGGATCGTCGGCATCAAGGCCGAGCGCCTCGTACACCTGCCGGTGCAGCCCCTCGGTGACCTCCTCGGTGAACGGCTCCAGGTACACAAGCCCGACCTTGCCGTCCGGGACCGACCCGTAGGTGTTCACATAGCTCGACGGCAGCACCGTCCGCGGGGGCGGGCTTGCCGTGGGTGCGTGTGAGGTGGGCCAGGTGGGGGGTTGGGTGGCGGGGAGGGGGGTGGTGTCGGGGTCGGTGGGGGTGGG
>NZ_JBQOUX010000223.1:0-2388 GCF_052216785.1 Streptomyces sp. JW3
CCCGCCGCCCGCGCGGCCGGGCCGCGTTGCGCCCGGCCGGGCTGCTGCTCGGCCTGGTGCTGCTGGCCGCGGCGGCCGCCCTGTCGCTGGCCGTCGGCACCAAGGGAATCCCCCTCGACCAGGTCTGGACCGGCCTGTTCAGCCCCTCGGGCACCGAGAACGACGCGATCGTGCGGGAGTTGAGACTGCCGCGCACCCTCATCGGCGTCGCGGTCGGCGCGGCCCTCGGCCTCGGCGGCGCGGTCATGCAGACCCTGACCCGCAACCCGCTCGCCGACCCCGGCCTGCTCGGCGTCAACGCGGGCGCGTCCGCCGCCGTGGTCACCGCGATCGGCGTCCTCGGCATCACCTCGTTCACCGGGTACCTGTGGTTCGCGCTGCTCGGCGCGGCCGTCGCCGCCACCGCCGTCAACGCCCTGGGCGGCGGCCGCTGGGCCACCCCGGTCCGGCTCGCGCTCGCCGGAACCGCCGTCAACGCGGCCCTGTTCGGCTATGTCAACGGCCTCTCGCTGTGGCATCTGAGCACCCTGGACGAGATGCGGTTCTGGTCGGTCGGCACGCTCGCCAAGCGCGACCTGTCCCTGCTGCTCACCGTCCTGCCGCTGCTGGCGGCCGGCGCGCTGCTGGCCTTCGCGCTGGCCCGGCCGCTCGGCGCGATCGCGCTCGGCGAGGACCACGCGCTGGCGCTGGGCACCCGGGTGCGGCGGGTGCGGGTGCTCTCCGTCGTCGCCATCACCCTGCTGTGCGGCGGCGCGACCGCCGTGTGCGGGCCGATCGCCTTCGTCGGCCTGATGATCCCGCACGCCGCCCGCGCGTTCTGCGGACCCGACCCGCGCTGGCTCATGCCGTACTGCGCGGTGTTCGCGCCGGTGCTGCTGCTGGTCTCCGACGTCGTCGGCCGGATCGTGGTGCCGCCCTCGGAGGTCGAGGTCGGCACGGTGACCGCGTTCCTCGGCGGCCTGCTCTTCATCCATCTGGTACGGCGGCGGAAGGTGGCTCAGCTGTGAGCCCGGTCAAGGAGAAGGAGCGGACGGCGGTGACCCGCCCCGGCTTGCGGCGCGGACTGCTGCGGGCCGGACGCTGGTCGGTGCGGTTCGACCCCCGGACGGTACTGGTCTGCGCGGCGCTGGCCGCGCTGGCGGCGCTCGCGATGGTGTTCGCCATCGGCACCGGGACCTACGCGCTGTCCCCGGCCGAGGTGGTGCGCACCCTGTTCGGCGACGGCCCGCCCGGCGCCGAGTTCGTGGTGCTCGACCTGCGGCTGCCGCGCGCGCTGGTGGCCGCGCTGGTCGGGTTCGGGATGGGCATGGCGGGCGCGGTGTTCCAGTCGCTCACCCGTAACCCGCTCGGCAGTCCCGACGTGATGGGCTTCGGCAACGGCGCGTCGGCGGGCGCGCTGGTCGCCATCATCGTCCTGGACGCGGGCGCCTCGCAGACCGCCCTCGGCGCGGTGTGCGGCGGCGTCGCCACCGCCGCGGCGGTCTATCTGCTGGCCTGGAAGCGCGGCGTGCACGGCTACCGGCTGGTGCTGGTCGGCATCGGCGCCTCGGCGGTACTGGGCGCGGTGACCAACTTCCTGTACCTGCGCGCCGACATCGGCAAGGCCGCCCAGGCCGCGAGCTGGACGATCGGCTCGCTCAACGCGCGGGACTGGAGCGACGTATGGATCGCGGCGCTCGGCGTCGTGGTGCTCGGCCCGGTGGTCCTGGTGTTCGCGCGCCGCCTGACCATGCTGGAGATGGGCGACGACACCGCCGCCGCGCTCGGCGTGCCGCCGGAGCGCAGCCGGCTGATCCTGCTGAGCGCGGGCACTGGGCTGACCGCGCTGGCGGTCGCGGCGGCCGGTCCGGTCCCGTTCGTGGCGATGGCCGCGCCGCAACTGGCCCGCCGGGTGACGCGGGCCGCGGGTCCCAACGTCCTGCCCGCCGCCTGGATGGGCGCCCTCCTGCTCACCGCCGCGGACCTGACCACCCAGCGCCTGACCGGCTCGGCCCTGCTGCCGGTCGGCGTCCTGACCGGAGTGGCCGGCGGCGCCTATCTGGCGTGGCTGCTGCGGGGGGAACGGCGGGGGGCGCGGCTGTGACGTCCGCTGCGGCGACTCGCGGCCGGGTCCGGTCCCGGGGGGCATTCCTCGGGCCGGAGGCCGTACCGGAGCGGCTGCCCCGGTGCCTTCAGTGACCGGGGGTGCCTTCGGTCGGTGGCGCGGGTGCGTGCGGTAGGCACCTGAGCCTTCCTGTGAGGGGTTCCGCCCTCGGTGGCGCGGGCGGCGTGGCGGTCGGGGGAGGCGGTGCGGGTGCCTGTGGGAGGCGCGTGCGCCTTCCCGTGAGGGGGGGGCCGCCCTCAGTGGCGCGGGCGCCCGCGGCGTCCGAGGCGCCGGACGCCGTACGT
>NZ_JBQOUX010000224.1:0-2348 GCF_052216785.1 Streptomyces sp. JW3
CCCACCCCCACCGACCCCGACACCACCCCCCTCCCCGCCACCCAACCCCCCACCTGGCCCACCTCACACGCACCCACACCGGTGCCGGCGCCGTCCTCGACCTACGTGCTCGCCTACGGTGCCCACCTCGACGGCAATGTCGGCCTGGTGTACCTGGAACCGCTGCCGCCGGCGGTGGTCGACGGGCTGCACGAGCAGGTGATGACGGCGCTGGGGCTGGCGCACGCGCCCGGCACGCATCCGGTGCGGGAGCAGTTGCGGACCGTGGCGAGCGGTGAGCAGCTGGTGCTCAACCTGCCGTATCTACGCGGGAGTCTGGGGTTCCGGATCACCCTGCGGGTGGCCGGCCGGGACCGGACGGTCGATCTGCGGATGCGGCTGGCGAACCCGGTGGCGGCGGCCCGTTACGGGCAGGCGGAGGGCGCCGAGCGGGACGTACGGGTGGAGCGGCGCGGCATCGGTACGCAGGAGTCGGTGTCGGCGGAGGCGTCGGGCACGGTGCGTACCCTGCTGCTGCCCTGGACCGGGCTGTTCCCGGTGACCCGGGCGATCCCGGTGCGCGGGGTCGACGTGGCACTGACGCTGGCGATGACGCTGAACCAGCTCTCGTCGACGTCGTCGGTGACGACGGTGGTGCAGACGACGTCGGCGCAGCGCAGCAACGAGCCCTCCGAGCCGTACGACTTCCAGGCGGCGTGGGAGGTGCGGGTGGACACCCCGCGGCTGGCCCCGCCGGTCACCTGGGGGGCGCCGCGGACGCACGGGCCGGTGACGTTCTGGTTCCCGCAGCACCTGGCCCGGGACGAGGAGGGCGACCTGCCGGAGGCGGCCGACCTGGACGACCTGCCGGTGTGGGGTGTGGACACGGTGGCGGAACCGCAGCGGCTGCTCGCGGAGGCGCTGTCCTTCTTCGGTGCGGAACTGGGCGCGCTGGACGACGACTCGGCGGCGGAGCTGGAGACGTTCCTGTCGGAGCCGCTGCTGCGGGGGACGCTGCCGATGCAGCGCGACCGGGGGGTGTTCTCGCCGGTGCTGCTGGACACGGCGGGGCGGGCGATCGGCATGTTCCAGCTGCGTACCGAGGTGGCGGTGGGTCCGCCGCTGCGGCGCAGCGTGGCCGGGAAGATCAACCTGGAGAGTCATCTGACGCAGGTGGTGAAGCTGGACTCGCAGTCGCGGTTCAGCAGCGGGCTGACGCTGTCCGGGAGCGCCGGTCCGGCGCTCACCGCGGACCGCGCGCAGGGGCATCCGGACGCGTCGCGCCGGCCCGGCGGCGGTGTGCTGGGGCGGCTGGCCGCGCAGGCGGGGACGCACGAGGACCTGGTGCAGAGCGGCAGTACGGCGCTGATGCACGCGGTGCGCACCAACCGCAGCCATCTGCTGGCCCCGGCCACGGTGCGGCACACGCTGGTGCTGCATCTGCCGGGCGGCGGGCGGCGGGAGTTCGCGTCGGACGCCTGGCCGGGCGGCATGCATCTGCGGCTGCTGGCCGCCGAGGACGCCCGGGGCCACGTACCGTCGGCCGCGGAGCTGCGGCGGCTGCCGGCCGAGCTGGAGCATCTGCGGTCGGTGGGCACCACGGTGACGCCGCTGGGGGTGGAGGGTGCCGCGCCGCTGTTCACGTCCGCCGAGAACTGGCTGCGGCGGGAGGGGTTCCTGCCCGGTGACACCCAGAAGCGCACCCGGGTGCTGCCCGACGAGGCGCTGGTGCAGGCGCAGTTGAACAACCTGCGGCGGTTCGAGCAGGGCCGCTCGGAGGTGGGGCAGCGGGCCGCCGCGGACGCCATGGTGGACGGCGGTCACTCGCTGTTCCTGGAGATCCCGACGGCGACCGGGGCGCGCCGGGTGCGGCTGGTGCTGAGCGCGGTGCGGGGCGCTGGTCCGAGCACGCACACCCGGGTGCTGCCGGACATCCAGGGCATGGGCGTGGCGTCGCTGTCGGCGGCGGGCACCGACCACCGGGGTTCGTCGTACGGGCTGTCGTACGGCGCGGGCGGGTCGCTCGGGCTGCCGCGCGGTTCGTGGACACTGGGCGGCACCGGGGACTACGTGCGCGGCCACCAGGTGCGGCACGACAACAGCGCGCAGTCGGCGGTCGGCCACGACCAGCTGTTCATCGGCAGCGGCGCCGGGCAGCGCAGCGAGGTCTTCGAGATACCGGCCGAGCTGGCGCTGGACCTGTACGAGGGGCCGGGCGAGCAGCCCTCGGTGCGGTTCGCGCACGACACGGTGGCGCGGCCGTACGTGCCGCCCGGCGCCCCGCCGGCCGCGCCGCCGGGCCCGCCGCCGGACCGGGTGCCGGGCACGCTGCGGCTCTCGGTGCCGACGCACCGGACGCTGCCCGCCGA
>NZ_JBQOUX010000225.1:0-2272 GCF_052216785.1 Streptomyces sp. JW3
GGTCCGGGACCGGCGGGCGGGGCGGGGGCGGCGGCGCCGGTACGGGGGTGTCGGGGGGCCGGTCGTACGGGGGCGCCGGCGCCGGCGCGGCGGCCGGGCCGGCGGGTGCCAGATGCCGGGCCAGCCACAGCAGTTCCGCCAGCTCCAGCGGGGTCGGGCGCGCGCCACCGGCCGCCCGGGCGAGGACGTCGGCCAGGCGGGCCACGGGCTCCGGGGTGCCGGAGGGGTCAGAAGGCATGCGGCTGCGGGGACTGTCCCAGGTACGGCATCAGCTGGTCGGCCAGTTCGTCCAGGGAGCCGGCCGCCAGCCCGGAGGCCCGGGCCAGGTAGATGGCGTTCAGCAGCTGGTCGGTGGCGAGTTCGCCGCTGCCCACCCGGGACAGGAACCGGTCGATGAGCCGCTGGGCGTATGCGTCCGGCTCGCCCAGGTGCGCCCGGACGATCTCGGCGAGGTGCCGGTCGTCGGGCTGCCTGAGCCGCAGGGTGACGCAGCGGCGCAGGAAGGCGGGCGGGAACTCGCGCTCGCCGTTGCTGGTCAGCACGGTGAACGGGAAGGCGCGGCAGCGCACCCGGCCGCGTTCCACCGGGACCCGCCGGTCGGTGCCGTCGGCCATCACCTCGGCCCGCCCGCCCGGGGTGTCGCGGGCCGCCCGCACCAGTTCGGGGATCTCGTACTGGCCCTCCTCCAGCACGTTCAGCAGGTCGTTGGGCAGGTCCAGGTCGCTCTTGTCGATCTCGTCGATGAGCAGGGCGCGGGGCCGGGCGTACGGCAGCAGCGCGGTGCCCAGCGGGCCGAGCCGCAGATGGTTCTCGACTCCGGTGCCGGTGCCGGCGCCGGCCGCCGGGTCCTGGTCGTCGGCCGCCGCGTGCCGGGCCGCGTAGAGCCGGGACAGCGGGTCGTACTGGTAGAGGCCGTCGTGCAGGGTGCTGCGGCTGGTGATGTTCCACCGCAGCACCGGGCCGAGCCGCAGTTCGCGGGCGACCGCGTACGCCAGCGACGACTTGCCGGTCCCGGGCGGTCCGGTGACCAACAGCGGACGGCGCAGGTAGAGGGCCGCGTTGACCAGTTGCACCGTCTCCTCGGTGGCCTGGTACGTCCGGGCCCGGTGGGTGCGGTCGGGCGAGCCGGCCGAGGCGTCGTCGTGCTCGTCGGGCGGTTCCAGCACCGGGTGACCGTCGAAGGCCCGCCACGGCGGCGGCGGGGGGAGCCGGGTGATGCCGTCGTGCGGTTGCGTCGCTCCGGTGTAGACGGGCCACAGGGCCATGCGGTTTCTCTTTCGGGTTCGGGTGCCGGGCGCGACGGTGCGGCCCGGCGGGTGGTTCAGCCGACGGGCGAGTGGGGGCGGGCGGCGGACGGGTGCAGCGGGGCGACGGGCGAGTGCAGACAGGCGGCGGGCTCCAGGAAGCAGCGCGGGTCGTCCCACAGCAGTTGCACCTGCCGCGCCCAGTGCCCCTCGGGATCGTCGGCCGCGTACGCCTCCTCACGCAACCGCAATACCCGGCGGGGCAGTTCGGCCGGCGGCACGCCGGCCACGGACTCGGCGAGCCGGTCCAGGAACGCCGTACCGGCGCACGGGTCGCCGTGCTCGTCGTCGGGACAGTCCGAGCGGCGCCACAGCAGGACCGGGACCGGGACGTGCAGGCCGGTCTCGAAGTGCTCCTTCACCGTGCCGGGCGGGGCCGGGAAGCCGGTCAGCGCCGCGTCCCGCAGCCGCAGCCGCAGGCCGCGCGAGTTCTCCCGGGTGCCGCACTCCACC
The DNA here is from genome assembly GCF_052216785.1 of Streptomyces sp. JW3. Classification (NCBI taxonomy): domain Bacteria; kingdom Bacillati; phylum Actinomycetota; class Actinomycetes; order Kitasatosporales; family Streptomycetaceae; genus Streptomyces; species Streptomyces sp. JW3. Next base: position 1,758 of record NZ_JBQOUX010000225.1, read on the forward strand.
CGGTGCAGCCGGACGCCGGGCCGGCCGTCCAGCTCCTGCCACCGCCTGGTCAGCTCGTGCCGCAGCCGGCCGCTGCGGTGCCGGGTGCGTTCCGCGACCACCAGGGGGTGGGCGCAGCCCAGCGGGGTGGCGTCGTAGGCGCTGCACTCCCAGTGCGCCACCGGCTCGTTCAGCCACTCGTCCGGCAGCACGAAGGTGATCAGCGCTTCGGCGTCCCGGGCGAGGTGGTTGAACGCCTCGTCCACCCGGTCCTGGACGTAGGAGCGCACCGCGTCCTGCGGCAGCCGGCGGGTGCCCACCGGGCGGCGGTGTCCGTCGCGGTAGGCGGACACCTCCACGGTGACCTGATCGGCCCCCGCACCGCTGCGGACCAGTTCGACGACGATGGGCGCCCAGGCGGGGCCGGCCGGGCGGCCGGGGACCTCGGCGCGGTGGCCGTCGGTGGCGTAGTGGTGCTCGGCGGGCCGGGTGGCCGCGGCGCCGGCGGGCGCGGGCGGGCCCGGTGCGCACCGGAG
>NZ_JBQOUX010000226.1:0-2196 GCF_052216785.1 Streptomyces sp. JW3
GGTGTAGGCGGGGGCGCCGGCCGCGTTGACGGAGATCGTCGCCTCGCCCAGGTACAGGGTGCGTTCGGTGCCGGAGACCGCCATCAGGCGGGAGCCGTCACCGCCGTAGACGTACCTCGTCTCGTTGTCCGGCACCCACTGCTGGCCCGCGCCGGTACCACAGGTGTTGAGTTGCAGGTCGGTGCCGTCGGCCGAGTTGGCGGACGGTACGTCCAGGCACTTGCCCGACGCGATGTGCTTGAGCGTGCCGGTGGCGGTCGCCGTCCACTGCTGGGCCGCCGTCCCGGTGCAGTCGGCGATGACGACCGCGGTGCCGGCCGCCGTGGCGCCGTCCTTCGGGACCGCGCACTTGCCGAGGATCTTCAGGGCGCCCGTCGACGGGTCGGCGGAAGAGGCTGAGTCGATGCGGAATTTCTGGGCCTTGCTGCCATTGCAGGAGTAGAGCTGGAGGGGGGTGCCGGCGGTTGTGAGGGCGCTGGACAGGTCCAGGCACTTGTCGGCCAGGCCCTGCCAGGCGCCGGCGCCGTTCTCGCCGAAGCCGGTGATCTTCTCGACCTGGCCGTCCCAGGTCCAGGACAGTGCCTGTTCCGAACCGTCGTACGTGCGGGTCGTCGTGTTGCCCGCGTCGTCGTACGTCAGTGCGGTCGCCTCGGTGACCTGGGCGCCGGAGTCCGCCTTGTAGGTCGAGGACATGCCGGTCAGGGTGTGCGGCTGGGTGCCGTCCCCCTTGCCGTATGTGTACGAGGTGGTGGCGTCGGCGGTGGTGTCCAGGGCCGGGTCGTGTGCGACCAGTTTGGTGCGGTTGCCGAGTGCGTCGTACTCGTAGCTCTGCCAGTAGCCGCTGTTGGCGGCCGTGACGTTGGTCGTGCCGTCCGAGTAGGACGGAGCCGCCGCGCTCTGGCCGGTTGCCTTGCACGCCGTCGGTGCCGTCCATGCCTCGGTGAGCTGGCCCAGCGCGTCGTAGTCGAAGCACTGGAGGTCGGTGACCGAGTTGGCCCGGTCCGCGATGGAGGTGACGTTGCCGGCCGGGTCGTAGGTGTAGCTGCGGGCGTTGACGCGGTGGCCGGTGACGGCGGTGGTGTCGCTGGTGGACTCGCGGTCCACGATGGCCTGGGTCAGTTCGCCCGTCGCCTCGTCGAAGAGGTTCGTCGTCCAGACCCGGTTCGGGTTCTCGCCGCTGACCGTGCGCAGCACCTGGCCGTACGGGGAGTACGAGGTGTCCGCCGTGTACCACTCGGTGCCGGAGGTGGAGACCGGCAGGCCGTCCTCGTTGTAGCGGACGACCAGCTTCTCGGCGGGCAGGGTGCCCACGGCGGGGAGGTTGGTCGCCTCCAGGACGCCGGTGTCGGAGTACTCGAAGCTGTAGCGGTAGGTCGGTTGCAGGCCGTAGGCCATGGCGACCGACTCGGGGATGCTGATCTCCTGGCCGGTCGGCTGGTAGTCGGCGGTGTAGCCGGTGACCGCGGTGGTGTAGGCGAGGCCGTCGGTGTAGCGGGTCTGCGAGGTGGACAGGCCGGCGCCGCCGATGAGGGTGTCGTAGACCGTCTTGGTGAGGAGGGTGCCGGTGGTCGAGCCCTCGTGCTGCTCGATCGGGCGGGACAGCTTGTCGTACGTCGTGGCGACGGTGCCGTTTTCGTCGGTGACCAGGGTGGGGCGGTCCAGGATGTCGTACTCGGTGGTCGTCGTGCCGGTGTCCGGGTCGACCGCCTCGGTCTGCCGGCCGCGGGCGTCGTACGTCCAGCTCCAGGTGTTGCCTTCGGTGTCCTTGGCCTCGACCTGGTCGCCGCGATCGTCGAAGGTGTACGTCGTAGAGCGGTGCGCGGCGCGCAGCGCGTCCGTGAAGGTGTCGACGCGGACCGTGCGGCCCAGGGCGTCGGACCAGGTGCGCTGGGCGGTGGCGCCCTCCGGGTTGATGACGGTGGAGTAGTCGAGGCCGTACTCGTAGGTGGTGGTCTTGGCGGACGCCTCCGCCCCGTTCAGGTACGGGGTTTCGGTAAGGGTGCGGCCCAGGCCGTCGTACGCGTAGAGGGTGGCGTTCGGGACCTGGTAGTCCGAGGCCAGTTCGAACAGGACCGTGGAGGGGTCGCCGACGTCGTAGTACGCGTTGTTGGTCTGGGCGATGGTGCCGTTGGCGCTGTACAGGATGTCGGTGATCAGGCGTCCGCCGCCGACCGCCGGGTCCTGCTTCTGGCGTTC
>NZ_JBQOUX010000227.1:0-2135 GCF_052216785.1 Streptomyces sp. JW3
TACTACTTCGGCAAGCACAAGCTGGACGACGACGCGGCGAGCGGCGACCCGGTGACCAACTCGGTGCTGACCGTGCCTGTCGCCGGCAACCAGCTCGACGAACCCTGCTACCAGGCAGATGACTTCGCGGGCTCCTTCTGCGACCAGGCCTGGCGCTGGAACCTCGACTTCGTCGTCGACACCGACGGCAACGCGATGACCCTGTGGTGGGCGAAGGAGACCAACCACTACGCCCAGAACAACAAGTTCAAGACGCCCGTCGCTTACGACCGCGGCGGTTGGCTCAAGCGCATCGACTACGGCCTGAAGGCGGACAAGCCGTACGCCGACCCGATCTCCCGGGTCACCTTCGACGTGGACGAGCGCTGCTTCAAGGAAGGCGAGATCGCCTGCACCACGTCCGGCGACGACAACGACAACTTCGCCTCCGGCGACTTCGCCAAGAACCGCATCTGGTACGACACCCCGGCCGACCTGTACTGCGCCGCCGGCAAGGAGTGCTACGTTCCGGTCCCCACCTTCTGGTCGCGCAAGCGCCTCGCCCAGGTGACCACCTGGACCCAGCGGACCCAGGGTTCCACCGCCCTGTCCAAGGTGGACAGCTGGACCCTCCAGCAGTCGCTGCCCGCCGACCTCACCGACGAGGGCACGGCCCTGTGGCTGGAGTCCATCACCCGTACCGGCTACGGCACGGACGCCGAGGTCATCGCGCTCAACCCGGTGCAGTTCCTCGCCAACAGCCAGCCCATGCCCAACCGGGTCGAGGAAGGCACGAACGACCCCAATCCCGCTTTCGACCGGCTGCGTATCGCCCGGGTCGTCAGCGAGTACGGCGGCGAGACCGTCGTCACCTACAAGGCGCCGACCGGCGCCTGCAAGACCGGCAGCGGCTTCCCCAAGCCCGAGGAGAACACCGGCCTGTGCTTCCCGGTGTACTGGAACGCCGACCCCGACGTGGAGACCATTGACTGGTTCCACAAGTACGTCGTCGAGTCGGTCCAGGAACTGCCAGCCCTCACCGGCGTCGATCCGGTCACCACCACCTACGAGTACCTCGACGGCGGCGCCTGGGCGCTGAACCAGGCCGAGTTCTCCAAGAAGAAGACCCGCACCTACGACCAGTGGCGCGGTTTCGCCCGGGTCCGTACCTACACCGGCGACGACAGTGACACCCCGCTGATGTCCACCAAGCGGGGCATGACCGAGACCCGCTACTTCCGCGGCATGGACGGCGACAAGCTCCCCGACGGCAGCACCCGCTCGGTCACCGTCAAGGACATCGACACGGCCGTCATCGCGGTGGACGAGGAGCCCTTCGCGGGTCGCGTCGCCGAGACCCTCACCTACCCCTCGGCCACCGCCGCGGCCGACGACTGGCTGACCCGGACGGTCGACAAGCCCGACGCCGAACTGCTGGCATCCCGCAGCCGCTCCGGAGGCATCCCCGACCTCAAGGCCTGGCGCATCACGGTCCCCGAGTCGCTCACCTACACCCGGTCCTCCGGCACCGGCGACGACAAGCGCAAGATCCGTGTCCTGTACACGGTCACGGATTTCGACGAGACCTACGGCCTGCCCACCGAGGTGACCGAGTACAACGACTGGTCGTCCGACCCGGCGGGCAACAATGCGGACGACGACACCTGCACGGTGATGTCGTACGTCCACAACACCGCCGCGCACCTCATCGGCCTGGCCAAGCAGACCCTGACCACCGCCGGTACCTGCGACGAGGACGACACCGCGACCGCCGCCGACTGGATCGACGGCTCCCGCGTCGCTTACGACGACGGCGCGTACGGCTCGACCCCCACCACCGGCAACGCCACCACCACCTGGGCGATCACCGGCAACGGCGGCGGCTGGGTGAAGGACGGCGAAGTCACCTACGACGACTACGGCCGCACCACGTCCACCCGCGACGCCCAAGCCATCGCGGAGAACGACGAGACGAACAAGGACGCCACGAGCTACCTCCCGGCCGACGGCCAGGTCTTCCAGATCAAGACCGCCAACGCCCTCGGCCAGGAGGAGACCACCACCATCGAGCCCGGCCGAGGTGTCTCCCTCACCGAGGAGGACATCAACGGCCGGACCACGACGTACGAGTACGACGCCCTCGGCCGCGCCGCCCG
>NZ_JBQOUX010000228.1:0-2129 GCF_052216785.1 Streptomyces sp. JW3
TACTACTTCGGCAAGCACAAGCTGGACGACGACGCGGCGAGCGGCGACCCGGTGACCAACTCGGTGCTGACCGTGCCGGTCGCCGGCAACCAGTCCGACGAACCCTGCTACCAGGCAGGTGACTTCGCGGGCTCCTTCTGCGACCAGGCCTGGCGCTGGAACCTCGACTTCGTCGTCGACACAGACGGCAACGCGATGACCCTGTGGTGGGCGAAGGAGACCAACCACTACGCCAAGAACGACAAGTACAAGACGCCCGTCGCCTATGACCGCGGCGGCTACCTGAAGCGCATCGACTACGGCCTGAACGCGGACGCCCCGTACGCCGACCCGATCTCCCGGGTCACCTTCGACGTGGACGAGCGCTGCTTCAAGGAAGGCGAGATCGCCTGCACCACGTCCGGCGACGAGAACGACAACTTCGCCTCCGGTGACTTCGCCAAGAACCGCATCTGGTACGACACTCCCGCCGACCTGTACTGCGCCGCCGGCAAGGAGTGCTACGTTCCGGTCCCCACCTTCTGGTCCCGCAAGCGCCTGGCCCAGGTGACCACCCTGACGCAGCGCACACAGGGTTCCACCGCCCTGTCCAAGGTGGACAGCTGGACCCTCCAGCAGTCACTGCCCGCCGACCTCACCGACGAGGGCACCGCCCTGTGGCTGGAGTCCATCACCCGCACCGGCTACGGCACGGACTCCGAGGCGATCGCGCTCAACCCGGTGCAGTTCCTGGCCAACAGCCAGCCCATGCCCAACCGGGTCAAGGAAGGCGCGAACGACCCCAACCCCGCCTTCGACCGGCTGCGCGTCGCCCGGGTGGTCAGCGAGTACGGCGGCGAGACCGTCGTCACCTACAAGGCACCGACCGGCTCCTGCAAGACCGGCAGCGGCTTCCCGAAGCCGGAGGAGAACACCGGCCTGTGCTTCCCGGTGTACTGGAACGCCGACCCCGACGTGGAGACCATCGACTGGTTCCACAAGTACGTCGTCGAGTCCGTCCAGGAACTCCCCGCACTCACCGGCGTCGACCCGGTCACCACCACCTACGAGTACCTCGACGGCGGTGCCTGGGCGCTGAACCAGGCAGAGTTCTCCAAGAAGAAGACCCGCACCTACGACCAGTGGCGCGGCTTCGCCCGGGTCCGCACCTACACCGGCGACGACAGCGACACCCCGTTGATGTCCACCGAGCGGGGCATGACCGAGAGCCGCTACTTCCGCGGCATGGACGGCGACCCGCTCCCCGGCGGCGGCACTCGCTCGGTCACCGTCGAAGACGCCAAGGGCGCCACGATCGCGGTGGACGAGGAACCGTTCGCCGGCCGCGTCGCGGAATCCCTCACCTACGCCTCGGCCACCGCCACCACCTGGCTCACCCGGACCGTGGACAAGCCCAAGTCCCAGCTGCTGGCCTCCCGCAGCCGCTCCGGAGACATCCCCGACCTCAAGGCCTGGCGCGTCAAGGTCCCCGAGTCGCTCACCTACACCCAGTCCTCCGGCACCGGCGACGACAAACGCAAGACCCGCGTCCTCTACACATTCACGAAGTACGACGACACCTACGGCCTGCCCACCGAGGTCACCGAGTACAACGACTGGTCGTCCGACCCGGCGAGCAACAACCCGGACGACGACACCTGCACGGTCATGTCGTACGTCCACAACACCGCCAAGCACCTCATCGGCCTCGCCAAGCAGACCCTGACCACCGCCGGCACCTGCGACGAGGACGACACCGCCACCGCCGCCGACTGGATCGACGGCTCCCGCGTCGCCTACGACGACGGCGCGTACGGTGACACCCCCGCCACCGGCAACGCCACCACCACCTGGGCGATCACCGGCAACGGCGGCGGCTGGGTGAAGGACGGCGAGGTTACTTACGACGACTACGGCCGCACCACGTCCACCCGCAACGCCCAGGCCATCGCGGACAACGACGAGACCAACAAGGACATCACCAGCTACCTCCCTCCGGAGGGCCAGGTCTTCCAGATCAAGACCGCCAACGCCCTCGGCCAGGAGGAGACCACCACCGTCGAGCCCGGCCGCGGTGTCTCCCTCACCGAGGAGGACATCAACGGCCGGACCACGACGTACGAGTACGACGCCCTCGGCCGCGCCGCCCG
>NZ_JBQOUX010000229.1:0-2019 GCF_052216785.1 Streptomyces sp. JW3
CCTTCAGGGGCGCGGGGAACCGCGCGAATCGGGGGTACGGGGGCGCGGCCCCCGGGGAAGGTCAGGGGCGGGGCGCGCAGCCGAGGACGTGGGACTTGACCAGGTCGGCGATGCGCGGGTCGCGGCGCCGGAAGGCCGCGACCAGTTCCTCGTGCTCCTCCGCATAGGACTGCTGCACCGTCCCCAGCCACCGTATCGACAGGGCCGTGAACACCTCGATGCCCAGCCCCTCCCAGGTGTGCAGCAGCACCGAGTTGCCGGCCGCCCGCACCAGCTCCCGGTGGAAACCGACCGTGTGCCGCACCTGGGCCGTCCCGTCGGCGCCGCGGTCCGCCTCGTACAGCGCGCTGACGTGCGGTTCGAGGGCCGAGCAGTCCTCCGCCAGCCGCGCCGCCGCCAGCTCCGCCGCGATCGCCTCCAGCCCGGCCCGGACCGGGTAGCTCTCCTCCAGGTCGGCCGCCGTCAGGTTCCGCACCCGGACGCCCTTGTTCGGCGCCGACTCGATCAGCCGCAGCGACTCCAGTTCGCGCAGCGCCTCGCGGACCGGCGTCTGGCTGACCTCCAGCTCGGTGGCGATCCGCCGCTCCACGATCCGCTCGCCCGGCTGCCAGCGCCCGCTGATGATCCCCTCCAGGATGTGCTCGCGGATCTGCTCGCGGAGCGAGTGGACGACGGGCGCGGTCATGAAGGGCTCCTTAGGGAGGGGCCCCTGGCGGCCCCCTGGGGCGTTGACGAATAGACAATACGGCCGTCGGCCCCCGCCGGAAGGGCGCATACGGGCGCTTTCACGCAGGTGAGACGAGGCTTACACGCCGGGTGTGACACAAACGGCGGCGCCCCCGCCCGGAGAGTTCCGGACGGGGGCGCCGCTGAGGACCGCGGAGGTCAGAGGCCGAGCTCGACCTCGAACTCGCCCGCCTCCAGGATCGCCTTGACCGCGGTCAGGTAACGCGCGGCGTCGGCACCGTCCACCAGGCGGTGGTCGTAGGACAGCGTCAGGTACGTCATGTCGCGGACGCCGATGACCGTGCCCTCCTCCGTCTCGATCACGGCGGGACGCTTGACCGTCGCGCCGATGCCGAGGATCGCGACCTGGCCCGGCGGCACGATGATCGTGTCGAAGAGCGCCCCGCGCGAACCGGTGTTGGAGATGGTGAAGGTCGCACCGGACAGCTCGTCCGGCGTGATCTTGCTGGCCCGGACCTTGCCCGCCAGGTCGGCGGTGGCCTTGGCGATACCGGCGATGTTGAGGTCACCGGCGTTCTTGATGACCGGGGTCATCAGGCCCTTCTCGGAGTCCACCGCGATACCGATGTTCTCGGTGTCGAAGTAGGTGATGGTCCCCTCGGCCTCGTTGATCCTGGCGTTGACCGGCGCGTGCGCCTTCAGCGCCTGGGCCGCGGCCTTGACGAAGAACGGCATCGGGGAGAGCTTGACGCCCTCACGGGCGGCGAAGCCGTCCTTGGCCCGGGCCCGCAGCTTCATCAGCCGGGTGACGTCGACCTCGACGACCGAGGACAGCTGCGCCTGCTCGTGCAGCGCCTTGACCATGTTGTCGCCGATGACCTTGCGGATGCGCGGCATCTTGACGGTCTGGCCGCGCAGCGGGGACGCCTCCAGCTTCGGCGCCTTCTTGGCGGCCGGAGCGGCGGCGGGTGCGGCGGCGGCCGGGGCCGGGGCGGCGGCCTTGGCGGCCTCCGCGGCGGCGATGACGTCCTGCTTGCGGATCCGGCCACCGACGCCGGTGCCCGACACGGTGGACAGGTCGACGCCCTGCTCGGCGGCGAGCTTGCGCACCAGCGGGGTGACGTAGGCGCCGTCGTCGGACGCCTGGGCGGCGGCCGGGGCGGCCGGAGCCTGCGCGGCGGGGGCCGGAGCGGGCGCCGGGGCCGGGGCCGGGGCGGCCGGGACCGGGGCGGGCGCCGGGGTCTCCTGCTGCTGCGGGGCCGGGGTGGTCGGCGCCTGCGGAGCCGGGGCCGGGGCCGGGGCCGCCGGGGCGGGCGTCGGCTCGGGCTGCGC
>NZ_JBQOUX010000022.1:0-82830 GCF_052216785.1 Streptomyces sp. JW3
GGTCCGCCCCGCGGCGCCGCGCCACGGACCATCCGGCTGGGCAGCCCCCGCCCCCGGCTGCGACTGGTCGGCTTCGCGCTGGCCCTGGTGCTGATCGCCTTCGTGGTACGCCTGCTCCAGGTGCAGGCCGTCGACGCCGGCACGTACACCGCCAAGGCCGAGCAGAACCGGTACGTCGTGCACACCCTGACCGCCGCGCGCGGCGGCATCACCGACCGCAACGGCGTGGCCCTGGCGACCACCGTGGACGCCTACGACATCACCGCCGACCCCACGATGTTCACCCGCGAGCAGTTGAAGATCGACGACGGTCCCGAGCAGGCCGCGGCGCTGCTCGCCCCGATCCTCGGCGAGGACCAGGACGAGCTGGCCAAGACCCTGCGCCCGGCCAACAAGCAGTCGCGCTACGTCCGGCTGGCCCGCGCCCGCACCCCGCAGGAGTGGAACCAGATCCAGGATCTGAAGTCCGCCCTGTCCAAGAAGGCGGAGACGGACGAGTCCACCGTCAACGTCCTGGCCGGTGTCTTCGCCGACCCCAGCAGCAAGCGGGTCTACCCCAACGGCGACCTCGCCGCCGGGGTGATCGGCTGGGTCAACTCCGAGGGCGAGGGCAGCGGCGGTCTCGAACGCCAGCTCGACAAGACGCTGGCCGGCCAGGACGGCGAGATCCGCTACGCCCAGTCCGGCGGCCACCAGGTCCCCACCGTCGGCGCCAACGAGACCCCCGCGGTGCCCGGCAGCGACGTGGAGCTGACCATAGACCGCGACATCCAGTGGGCCGCGCAGGACGCCATCAGCGAGCAGGTCGAGGAGTCCGGGGCGGACGGCGGCTACGTCATCGTCCAGGACACGCAGACCGGCGAGATCCTCGCCATGGCCAACTCACCCGGCTTCGACCCCGGCGACCTGGCCCACGCCGACCCGGACGCGCTCGGCAACGGCGCCCTCCAGGACGCCTTCGAGCCCGGCTCCACCGCCAAGGTCATGTCGATGGCCGCCGTACTGGAGGAGGGGGCCGCCACCGCCGGCACCCATGTCACCGTCCCCAACCGGCTGCATCGCGGCGACCGGCTGTTCAAGGACGACATCGACCACCCCACCTGGTACCTCACGCTCAACGGCGTGCTCGCCAAGTCGAGCAACATCGGCACCATCCTGGCCACCGGCGAACTCGGCAAGACCCAGGAAGAGGCCAACCAGGTCCTCTACTCCTACCTGCGCAAGTTCGGCCTCGGCAGCTACAGCGGCCTCGGCTTCCCCGGCGAGACCAAGGGCATCCTCGCCGCCCCCGGCCAGTGGTCCACCTCGCAGCAGTACACGATCCCTTTCGGCCAGGGCGTCTCCCTCAACGCGCTCCAGGCGGCCTCCGTCTACTCGACGATCGCCAACGGCGGGGTACGCGTCGAACCCACCCTGGTGCGGGGGACCAAGGACGCCGAGGGCGGCTACACGCCCGCGGCGAAGCCCAAGAAGACCCGAGTGATCAGCGAAAAGACCGCCAAGACCCTCTCGCAGATGCTGGAGTCGGTCGTCGACGACGAAGAGGGCACCGGCACCAAGGCCCGCATCCCCGGCTACCGGGTGGCGGGCAAGACCGGTACGGCCAACCGAGTGGATCCGGCCACCGGCCAGTACAAGGGATACACCTCGTCCTTCGCCGGATTCGCACCCGCGGACGAACCCCGGGTCACCGTCTACTGCGCCATCCAGAACGCCACCAAGGGCAGCTACTTCGGCGGCCAGATCTGCGGCCCCGTCTACAAGCAGGTCATGGAGTTCGCCCTGAAGTCCCTTCAGGTCCCGCCGACCGGGACCGACCCCGCGAACCTGCCGGTCACCTTCACACCCTGACCCGTTTCCGACGCACGTCCGAGCCACCAGGAACCACCCCGTGACAACGATCACCCCCGATCCCGGGAACCAGAACGGCCCCCGCCCCTCACTTCGCGGGCAAGCGGGTGCGCCCGGTACGCTCACCGCCGTGCCACAGCCTGATCAGTCCCAAACCACCCAGAAGGGCCACCCCGTGACCTACCCGGGACCGCCCCGTCCGGTGCGGGTCTCCGCCACCCCCCTCGCGGAGCTCGTCGGCCAGCTGGGTGTTACCGCCTCCGTGGGCGACGCCGCGGTCACGGGCATCACCCACGACTCGCGCGCCGTCCGCCCCGGAGACCTGTACGCCGCCCTGCCCGGTGCCCGCGCCCACGGCGCCGACTTCGTCACCCAGGCCGCCGGCCTCGGCGCCGCCGCCGTACTGACCGACCCGTCCGGCGCCGAGCGCGCCGCCGCCACCGGACTGCCGGTGCTGGCGGTCGACGACCCGCGCGCGGAGATGGGCGAGCTGGCGGCGACGATCTACGGCCACCCCGGCCGCGACCTGCTCCAGCTCGGCATCACCGGCACCTCCGGCAAGACCACCACCGCCTACCTGGTGGAGGGCGGTCTGCGCACCGCGAAGGCCACCGGCCTGATCGGCACGGTGGAGATGCGCATCGGCGACGAACGAATCAAGTCCGAGCGGACCACCCCCGAGGCCACCGACCTGCAGGCCCTGTTCGCGGTGATGCGCGAGCGCGGCACCGAGGCGGTCGCCATGGAGGTCTCCAGCCACGCCCTGGTGCTCGGCCGGGTCGACGGCTGCGTCTTCGACGTCGCCGTCTTCACCAACCTCTCCCCGGAACACATGGAGTTCCACCGGGACATGGAGGACTACTTCCAGGCCAAGGCGCAGCTGTTCACCCCGCTGCGCAGCCGGCTCGGGGTGGTCAACGCCGACGACGAGTACGGCCGCCGGCTGGCCCGCGAGGCCACCGTCCCGGTCGTCACCTACTCGGCCGAGGGACACCCCGACGCCGACTGGCGGGCCGAGGACGTCGAGGTCGGTCCGCTGGACTCGACGTTCACGGTCGTCGGACCCAAGGGGGAGCGGATCACCGCCCGCTCGCCGCTGGCCGGTCCGTTCAACGTGGCCAACACCCTCGCCGCGATCGTGGCGCTGGCCGTCGCCGGTCTCGACCCGCAGGCCGCGGCCGACGGGGTGGCCGCGGTGCCCGGCGTGCCGGGCCGGCTGGAGCGGGTGGACGCCGGGCAGCCGTACCTGGCCGTCGTCGACTACGCGCACAAGACCGACGCGGTCGAGTCGGTGCTCAAGGCGCTGCGCAAGGTCACCGAGGGCCGGCTGCACGTCGTCCTCGGCTGCGGCGGTGACCGGGACACCACCAAGCGGAAGCCGATGGGCGCGGCCGTCGCCCGGCACGCCGACACCGCCGTACTGACCTCCGACAACCCCCGCTCCGAGGACCCCCTCGCGATCCTCGCCACCATGCTCCAGGGCGCCGCCTCGGTGCCCGCCCACGAGCGCGGCGAGGTGCAGGTCTTCGAGGACCGGGCCGCCGCCGTCGCCGCCGCCGTCGCCCGGGCCGAGCCCGGCGACACGGTGCTGGTCGCGGGCAAGGGCCATGAGCAGGGGCAGGACATCGCCGGGGTGGTGCGTCCCTTCGACGACCGCCAGGTGCTGCGCGAAGCCATCCAGAAGCAGGCCGTCCAGAAGACCCAGGGATGAAATCCCGCATGATCCAGGGGATGAACTTGTGATCGCCCTCTCCCTCGCCGAGATCGCAGAAGTCGTCGGCGGGCAGATGCACGACATACCGGACCCGTCGGCCGAGGTCACCGGACCGGTCGTCCGGGACTCCCGCGAGGCGGGACCCGGCAGCCTGTTCGTCGCCTTCGTCGGCGAACGCGCGGACGGCCACGACTTCGCGCCGGCGGTCGTCGCGGCGGGAGCGGTGGCCGTGCTCGGCTCCCGGCCCGTCGGCGTGCCCGCGATCGTCGTGGACGATGTCACCGCCGCCCTCGGCGCCCTCGCCCGGCACGTCGTACGCCGCCTGGGAGCCACCCTGGTGGCGCTCACCGGCTCGGCCGGCAAGACCAGCACCAAGGACCTCATCGCGCAGGTGCTCGGCCGCAAGGCGCCGACGGTGTTCACGCCGGGCTCGCTCAACAACGAGATCGGGCTGCCGCTGACCGCGCTCACCGCCACCGAGGAGACCCGTTTCCTGGTCCTGGAGATGGGCGCCCGCGGCATCGGCCACATCCGTTATCTCGCCGGTCTCACCCCGCCGCGGATAGGAGTCGTCCTCAACGTCGGCTCCGCGCACATCGGCGAGTTCGGCGGCCGCGAGCAGATCGCCCAGGCCAAGGGCGAACTGGTGGAGGCCCTTCCGGAAGACGGGACCGCGGTCCTCAACGCGGACGATCCCTACGTACGGGCCATGGCCTCCCGAACGAAGGCGAAGGTGATCCTTTTCGGAGAGTCCGGCGAAGCGGACGTACGCGCCGAGAATGTGCGACTCACGGACACCGGACAACCCGCGTTCAGGCTTCACACACCCTCCGGTGCAAGCGATGTGACCATGCGCCTGTACGGTGAGCACCACGTGTCGAACGCGCTCGCCGCGGCCGCCGTCGCCCACGAGTTGGGCATGTCCGCAGACGAGATCGCCACCGCGCTCTCCGAGGCGGGCTCCCTCTCCCGCTGGCGGATGGAGGTCACCGAGCGCCCGGACGGCGTGACGGTCGTCAACGACGCCTACAACGCGAATCCCGAGTCCATGAAGGCCGCGCTGCGCGCGCTGGCGGCCATGGGCAAGGGACGCCGTACGTGGGCGGTGCTCGGCGAGATGGCCGAGCTCGGGGACGAGGCGCTCGCCGAGCACGACGCGGTCGGACGGCTCGCCGTCCGGCTCAACGTCAGCAAGCTCGTCGCGGTCGGGGGCAGGGAAGCCCAATGGCTGCAACTGGGCGCATACAACGAGGGTTCGTGGGGTGAGGAGTCGGTGCACGTGTCCGACGCACAGGCGGCGATCGACCTGTTGCGCAGCGAGCTGCGCCCGGGCGACGTCGTGCTCGTGAAGGCGTCCCGTTCGGTGGGTCTGGAGGCAGTCGCCACGGCGCTGCTCGAGACCGGCACCGAGGGTGAGGTCGCTGCCCGATGATGAAGCAGATCCTGTTCGCGGGAGTCATCGGCCTGTTCCTCACGCTGGTCGGCACACCGCTGCTGATCAAGCTCCTCGCCCGCAAGGGCTACGGCCAGTACATCCGGGACGACGGCCCGCGCGAGCACGCCAGCAAGCGCGGTACGCCGACCATGGGCGGCATCGCCTTCATCTTCGCGACGGTCGCCGCGTACTTCCTGGCCAAGTTGATCACCGGGTACCTGGACCCCGATGTCGACGCGGCGCCGACCTTCTCGGGCCTGCTGGTGCTCGGCCTGATGGTCGGCATGGGCCTGGTCGGCTTCCTGGACGACTACATCAAGATCGTCAAGCGGCGTTCGCTGGGTCTGCGGGCCAAGGCGAAGATGGCCGGCCAGCTGATCGTCGGCATCGCCTTCGCGGTGCTCGCGCTCCAGTTCGCGGACAGCCGCGGCAACACCCCGGCCTCCACCAAGCTGTCGTTCATCAGCGACTTCGGCTGGACCATCGGCCCGGTGCTGTTCGTGGTCTGGGCGCTGTTCATGATCCTGGCCATGTCCAACGGCGTGAACCTCACCGACGGTCTGGACGGTCTGGCCACCGGCGCCTCCGTCCTCGTCTTCGGCGCCTACACGTTCATCGGCGTCTGGCAGTTCCAGGAGTCCTGCGCCAACGCCAGCACGCTGACCAACCCGGGCGCCTGCTACGAAGTGCGCGACCCGCTGGACCTGGCGGTGGTCGCCTCCGCGCTGATGGGCGCCTGTCTGGGCTTCCTGTGGTGGAACACCTCGCCGGCCAAGATCTTCATGGGCGACACCGGTTCGCTCGCGCTCGGCGGTGTGCTCGCGGGACTGGCGATCTGCTCCCGCACCGAGCTGCTGATGGCCATCCTCGGCGGCCTGTTCGTGCTGATCACCATGTCGGTGGTCATCCAGGTCGGCTCGTTCAAGATGACCGGCAAGCGGGTCTTCCGGATGGCACCGCTCCAGCACCACTTCGAACTCAAGGGCTGGTCCGAAGTACTTGTCGTGGTCCGTTTCTGGATCATCCAGGGCATCTGTGTGATGGTCGGACTGGGCCTCTTCTACGCGGGATGGGCAACGAAGTGACCCACTGGCAGGGACAGCACGTCACCGTCGCCGGGCTCGGCGTCTCCGGAGTCCCCGCGGCCAAGGTGCTGCACGGTCTCGGCGCGCGCGTCACCGTCGTCAACGACGGCGCGGACGAGCGCGCACGGGCGCAGGCGGCCGAGTTGGAGGCGCTCGGCATCACCGTGCGCCTCGGTGACGGAGATTCCCTGCCCCAGGGCACCGAACTGATCGTCACCGCCCCCGGCTGGAAGCCGACGAAGCCGCTGTTCGCGGCGGCCGCGGCGGCCGGCGTCCCGGTCTGGGGCGACGTCGAACTGGCCTGGCGGCTGCGCGGCGAGAACGCCGCCCCCTGGCTCGCCGTCACCGGCACCAACGGCAAGACCACCACCGTCCAGATGCTCGCCTCGATCCTCAACGCGGCGGGCCTGCGCACCGCCGCCGTCGGCAACATCGGCGTCTCCCTGCTGGACGCGGTCACCGGCGAGCAGGAGTACGACGTCCTGGCGGTGGAGCTGTCCAGCTACCAGCTGCACTGGGCGCCCTCGCTGCGCGCCCACTCGGCCGCCGTCCTCAACCTCGCCCCCGACCACCTCGACTGGCACGGCTCGATGGAGGCGTACGCCGCCGACAAGGGCCGTATCTACGCGGGCAATCAGGTCGCCTGTGTCTACAACGTGGCCGACCAGGCGACCGAGGACCTGGTCCGCGAGGCCGACGTCGAGGAGGGCTGCCGGGCGATCGGCTTCACCCTCGGCGCCCCGGCGCCTTCCCAACTCGGCGTCGTGGACGGCATCCTGGTCGACCGTGCCTTCGTGGAGAACCGGCGGAAGAACGCCCAGGAGCTGGCCGAGGTCACCGACGTCAACCCGCCGGCCCCGCACAACATCGCCAACGCGCTGGCCGCCGCCGCCCTCGCCCGCGCCTACGGGGTGCCCGCGGCGGCCGTCCGGGACGGGCTGCGCGCCTTCACCCCGGACGCCCACCGCATCGCGCACGTCGCCGACCTGGACGAGGTGGCGTACGTGGACGACTCCAAGGCCACCAACACCCATGCCGCCGAGGCGTCCTTGGCGGCGTACGAGTCGATCGTGTGGATCGCCGGCGGACTCGCCAAGGGCGCCACCTTCGACGAACTGGTCACCGGCGCGGCGAAGCGGCTGCGCGGCGTCGTGCTGATCGGCGCCGACCGCGCGCTGATCCGGGAAGCTCTCGCGCGACACGCCCCCCAGGTACCGGTCGTCGACCTCGACCGGACCGACACTGGGGCGATGCTCGCGGCGGTCCAGGAGGCGCGGCGGCTGGCCCGGCCCGGCGACACGGTGCTGCTGGCCCCGGCCTGCGCCTCCATGGACATGTTCGTCAACTACAACAAGCGCGGTGACGCGTTCGCACAGGCCGTTCGCGAACTCGGCGCCTGACCCGGCCCGCCACGCCGGGCGACCACGGGAGGGACACGTGGGACGGTCCAGGCCGACGTACAGCGGAGGCTGCGATGCCCGGTAGTCCCGGTAGCCGTACCGGCGGCCGGCCGCCCGTACAGCGGGCCGTCAAACGGCCCGCTCCCCGGCGGACGACGGCCCCCGAGAACCCGCTGCGGCGCCTGTTCACCCGCCTGCAGCGGGCCTGGGACCGGCCGCTGACCGCCTATTACCTGATCGCCGGCGGCAGCGCGCTGATCACCGTGCTCGGCCTGGTGATGGTCTACTCGGCCTCCCAGATCACCGCGCTCCAGCTCTCGCTGCCCGGCTCGTACTTCTTTCGCAAACAGTTCCTGGCGGCGGTGATCGGCACCGCGCTGCTGCTCGCCGCCATGCGGATGCCGGTCCGGCTGCACCGTGCGCTGGCCTACCCGATCCTGGCCGGCGCGGTCTTCCTGATGGCGTTGGTGCAGGTGCCGGGGATAGGGATGTCGGTCAACGGCAACCAGAACTGGATCTCGGTGGGCGGCCCCTTCCAGCTCCAGCCCAGTGAGTTCGGCAAGCTCGCCCTGGTGCTGTGGGGCGCCGATCTGCTCGCCCGCAAACAGGACAAGCGGCTGCTGACCCAGTGGAAGCACCTGATGGTGCCGCTGGTGCCGGTCGCCTTCCTCCTGCTCGGGCTGATCATGCTCGGCGGCGACATGGGCACCGCGATCATCCTGACCGCCATCGTGTTCGGACTGCTGTGGCTGGCCGGGGCGCCCACCCGGATGTTCGCCGGGGTGCTGTCCGTCGCCGCGCTGCTCGGGGTGATCCTGATCAAGACCAACCCCAACCGGATGGCGCGGCTGGCCTGCATCGGCGCCACCGACCCGGGGCCGGGCGACTCCTGCTGGCAGGCGGTGCACGGCATCTACGCGCTCGCCTCGGGCGGCCTGTTCGGTTCCGGACTGGGCGCCAGCGTGGAGAAATGGGGCCAACTCCCCGAAGCGCACACCGACTTCATCTTCGCCGTCACCGGTGAGGAACTGGGCCTGGCGGGGACGCTGTCCGTCCTCGCCCTCTTCGCGGCTCTAGGCTATGCGGGTATCCGCGTGGCCGGACGCACGGAGGACCCCTTCGTCAGGTATGCCGCGGGAGGCGTGACCACCTGGATCACGGCCCAGGCCGTGATCAACATCGGTGCGGTCCTCGGACTGCTGCCGATCGCCGGCGTCCCGCTCCCGCTGTTCTCCTACGGGGGTTCCGCCCTGCTGCCGACCATGTTCGCCATCGGGCTGCTGATCGCCTTCGCACGCGACGAGCCCGCTGCGCGGGCGGCGCTCGCGATGCGGCAACCTCGCTTTGGTAGAAAGCGGGGGACCGGGGGCACCGGGTCCAAGCGGAGGCCCCGGAGTTGGAACACGATGCGACGGCGTGCCTCGGCGGCACGCTCGTCCGGAGAGCGGTGAATTTCGGTGCATGTCGTACTCGCCGGCGGAGGAACCGCGGGCCACATCGAGCCCGCGCTCGCCCTCGCGGACGCCCTGCGCAGGCAGGACCCGACCGTGGGCATCACGGCCCTGGGCACGGAGCGCGGCCTGGAGACCCGGCTGGTACCCGAGCGGGGGTACGAACTGGCGCTGATCCCGGCCGTACCGCTGCCGCGCAAGCCCACCCCCGAGCTGATCACCGTCCCGGGCCGGCTGCGCGGCACCATCAAGGCGACCGAGCAGATCCTGGAGCGCACCCGCGCGGACGCCGTGGTCGGCTTCGGCGGCTACGTCGCCCTGCCCGGCTACCTGGCCGCCAAGCGGCTCGGCGTGCCGATCGTCGTGCACGAGGCCAACGCCCGCCCCGGCCTGGCCAACAAGATCGGCTCCCGGTACGCCCGCCAGGTCGCCGTCTCCACCCCGGACAGCAAGCTGCGCAACTCCCGGTACATCGGCATCCCGCTGCGCCGCGCGGTGGCCACCCTGGACCGGGCCGCCGCCCGCCCCGAGGCCCGCGCCGCGTTCGGGCTCGACCCCAACCTGCCGACCCTGCTGGTCTCCGGCGGCTCGCAGGGCGCCCGGCGGCTCAACGAGGTGGTCCAGCAGGTCGCGCCCTGGCTCCAGCAGGCCGGCATCCAGATCCTGCACGCGGTCGGCCCGAAGAACGAACTGCCGCAAGTGCACCAGATGCCGGGGATGCCCCCGTACATCCCGGTAAGTTATGTGGACCGGATGGACCTCGCGTACGCCGCGGCCGACATGATGCTGTGCCGCGCGGGCGCGATGACCGTCGCCGAACTCTCCGCCGTCGGACTCCCGGCCGCCTACGTCCCGCTGCCCATCGGCAACGGCGAACAGCGGCTCAACGCCCAGCCGGTGGTCAAGGCCGGCGGCGGCCTGCTGGTCGACGACGCGGAACTGACCCCCGAGTGGGTCCAGCAGAACGTGCTGCCGGTGCTGGCCGACCCGCACCGGCTGTACGAGATGTCCCGCGCCGCCGCCGAGTTCGGCCGCCGGGACGCCGACGACCTGCTCGTCGGCATGGTGTACGAGGCGATCAGCGCCGCCCGCGCGCAGCGCTAGCCGATCCGACGGAGGGCAGGAAGCGTGGCCGGACCGACCACCGCCGAACGCGGCGAACGCCGGCGGGAGTCGTCCGGCCCGCCCCGCCCCCGGCACTTCCCCCGCCCCAGCGTTCGTACGATCGTCATCCTGGCCGTCCTCCTGGTGGTCCTGGGCGGGACGGCCGGCTGGCTGCTGTACGGCTCCGACTGGTTGCGGGTGAGAAGTGTCTCGGTCTCCGGGACCCGGGTCCTCACTCCCGCGCAGGTGCGCGAGGCCGCCGACGCCCCGGTCGGGGAGCCGCTCATTTCCGTCGACATCGCGGCGATCGAAGCGGGACTGAAGAAGAAATTGCCCCGAATTGACGCGATTGAGGTCACTCGTTCCTGGCCCGACGGAATCGACCTGAAAGTGACCGAACGCACGGCGATTCTCCTGGTGCAAAACGGCGACAAGTACGTGGAAGTGGACGATGCGGGCGTCCGATTCGCCACGATTTTCCGCGCCCCCAAGGGTGTTCCGCTGCTGGAATTGGCGGTGTCCCACTCGGGTTCGTCGGCCGCGAGCCTGCGCCGTTTCGGCGAGGACCGGCTGGTCCGGGAGGCGGTCCGGGTGGCCGGCCGGCTGCCGGCCGCGGTCGCCCGCGACACCCGCCTGGTCAAGGTACGTTCCTTCGACGACATCTCGCTGGAGTTGAGCGGCGCCCGGACCGTCGCCTGGGGGAGCGGCGAAAAGGGCGCTGACAAGGCACGCGCGCTCACCGCGCTGATGAAAGCCTCGCCCGATGCGCGGCACTTCGACGTAAGTGTTCCCACCGCACCGGCCTCGTCAGGGAGTTGACGGACATCGACGCAGGCCAGCACCCTGGTTGGGCAGCGCTACGGCTGATCACATAGGGTGAAAAGAAAAACGGGAGGTTCGGCGTGTTCGTTGAACGCGCGCCACTTGTCGACTTAGTGTCCTGTTCAGAAGACTCCAGGGAACGGACACACTGGTAACCCTAAACTTCAGCGTTAGGGTTCGGGTCGGCGCTACGGACCGTCCCATTCGGCATCAGTCGGCGGGTTGCGGGGCACCAGTGCTCCATCGATCCGACGACACGTAACTCGAGGCGAGAGGCCTTCGACGTGGCAGCACCGCAGAACTACCTCGCAGTCATCAAAGTCATCGGTGTCGGCGGCGGTGGTGTCAATGCCATCAACCGGATGATCGAGGTCGGTCTCAAGGGCGTCGAGTTCATCGCCATCAACACCGACGCGCAAGCCCTGTTGATGAGCGACGCCGACGTCAAGCTCGACGTCGGCCGTGAACTCACCCGCGGACTCGGCGCCGGAGCCAACCCGGCCGTCGGCCGCAAGGCCGCCGAGGACCACCGCGAGGAGATCGAGGAGGTCCTCAAGGGGGCCGACATGGTCTTCGTGACGGCCGGCGAGGGCGGCGGCACCGGCACCGGCGGCGCGCCCGTGGTGGCGAACATCGCCCGCTCGCTCGGCGCCCTCACCATCGGCGTGGTCACCCGCCCGTTCACCTTCGAGGGACGGCGCCGGGCCAACCAGGCCGAGGACGGCATCGCCGAACTGCGCGAAGAGGTCGACACCCTCATCGTCATCCCCAACGACCGGCTGCTGTCCATCTCGGACCGCCAGGTCTCGGTCCTCGACGCCTTCAAGTCGGCCGACCAGGTCCTGCTCTCCGGTGTGCAGGGCATCACCGACCTCATCACCACCCCCGGCCTGATCAACCTGGACTTCGCCGACGTGAAGTCGGTCATGTCCGAAGCCGGTTCGGCGCTGATGGGCATCGGCTCGGCCCGCGGCGACGACCGCGCGGTGGCCGCCGCCGAGATGGCGATCTCCTCGCCGCTGCTCGAAGCGTCCATCGACGGCGCCCGGGGCGTGCTGCTCTCCATCTCCGGCGGCTCCGACCTCGGCCTGTTCGAGATCAACGAGGCCGCCCAGCTGGTCAGCGAGGCCGCCCACCCGGAGGCCAACATCATCTTCGGTGCCGTCATCGACGACGCCCTCGGTGACGAGGTCCGGGTCACGGTCATCGCGGCCGGCTTCGACGGCGGCCAGCCGCCCACCAAGCGGGACAACGTCCTCGGCTCGTCCGCCGCCAAGCGCGAGGAGCAGCCCGCCCCGCCGGCCCGGCAGCCCGAGAGCCGCCCGTCCTTCGGCTCGCTCGGCAGCGTCAAGCCGAAGGAGGAGCCGGAGTACGCGCCGGAGCCGGTCAGCGACCTGCCGCCGGTCACCCCGCCGCCGGTCCCGCCGTCCCGGACCTACTCGGACAGCGCGGCCGAAGAGCTGGACGTGCCGGACTTCTTGAAGTGATAGGACAACGCTCGGCGACGAGCACAGTGAGCGGCGCGCACTTCGCCTTCACCGACCGGTGGGGCGGGGTGAGCGCCGTTCCGTACGAGGAGCTCAACCTCGGCGGCGCGGTCGGCGACGACCTCGCCGCCGTACGGACCAACCGGGAACTCGCGGCCAAGTCCCTCGGGCTGGCCGCGGACCGGGTGGTCTGGATGAACCAGGTGCACGGCGCCGGAGTCCAGGTGGTCGACGCGCCCTGGGGCGACGCGCCGGTGCCGGAGACCGACGCGCTCGTCACCGCGCGGCGCGGCCTCGCCCTCGCCGTCCTCACCGCCGACTGCGTGCCGGTCCTGCTGGCCGACCCGGTGGCCGGGATCGTCGCCGCCGCGCACGCGGGCCGGCCCGGCATGATCGCCGGGGTGGTCCCGGCCGCCGTACGCGCCATGACCGGACTCGGCGCCGACCCGGCCCGGATCACCGCCCGCACCGGACCCTCGGTGTGCGGCCGGTGTTACGAGGTGCCGGAGGCGATGCGCGCCGAGGTGGCCGCCGTCGAGCCGGCGGCGCACGCCGTCACGAGCTGGGGTACCCCGGCGGTCGACGTGGCCGCCGGAGTGCACGCGCAGCTCGAACGGCTCGGGGTGCGCGACCGGGCGCATTCGCCGGTGTGCACGCTGGAGTCGAAGGATCACTTCTCGTACCGCCGCGACCGCACCACCGGGCGGCTCGCGGGCTATGTCTGGCTGGACTGATGGGGCATGACGGAGCGTAAGGACGAACTCGCCGCGAACCTCGCGAAGGTGGAGGAGCGCATCGCCGCCGCGTGCGCCGCCGCCGGCCGGGCCCGCGAGGAAGTGACCCTGATCGTGGTCACCAAGACCTATCCGGCGAGCGATGTGCGCACCCTGGCGGAGCTGGGCGTGCGGCACGTCGCCGAGAATCGCGACCAGGACGCGGCGCCCAAGGCCGCCGAATGCGCGGATCTGCCGCTCACCTGGCACTTCGTCGGGCAGTTGCAGACCAACAAGGTACGATCCGTGGTCGGTTACGCCGGTCTCGTGCAGTCCGTCGACCGCGCACGGCTCGTCACCGCCCTGTCCAAGGAGGCGGTCCGGGCCGGGCGCGAGCTCGGCTGTCTGGTCCAGGTCGCCCTCGACGCGGGGGCGAACGGACGGGGCGAGCGGGGCGGCGTGGCACCCGGCGGAATCGAAGAGTTGGCCGACCTGGTCGCCGGGGCGGCGGGGCTGCGGCTCGACGGACTGATGACGGTGGCGCCGCTGACCGGGGAGTACGCCGGGCGCCAAGCGGCCGCGTTCGAGCGGCTCATGGATGTGGCGAGGGACCTGCGCCGCGCCCATCCGGCTGCGAACATGGTCTCGGCAGGGATGAGTGCGGACCTCGAACAGGCGGTGGCCGCCGGAGCGACACATGTGCGCGTCGGCACCGCGGTACTCGGCGTCCGCCCCAGGCTCGGGTAACGTCGCCAAGAAGTCGGACCACAGCAGAAAATATGGTCATTACCGTCGAAAGGCGGACGTAACGACCTCGTGGATCGCGGGCATTTGCCAGTCGTCAGCCGATCCACCACAGAGCGGAGGACTCAGAGCATGGCCGGCGCGATGCGCAAGATGGCGGTCTACCTCGGCCTCGTGGAGGACGATGGGTACGACGGCCGGGGCTTCGACCCCGACGACGACTTCGAACCCGAACTCGACCCGGAGCCCGAACGGGATCATCGACGGCATGAACCGGCACATCAGTCGCATGGTTCACATCAGTCACAAAGGGACGAAGAGGTACGAGTCGTACAACCGCCCGCACCGCGCGAGCCGGTGGCCCGCTCCACTTCGCTAGGCGCGGAATCCGGGCGACCCGCCCGGATCGCGCCCGTGGCATCCATCACACAAGAACGCGCGAGCCTGGAAAAGAGCGCACCGGTCATCATGCCCAAGGTCGTGTCCGAACGAGAGCCCTACCGGATCACCACGCTTCACCCGCGGACCTACAACGAGGCCCGTACCATCGGGGAACACTTCCGTGAGGGCACTCCGGTGATCATGAATCTCACCGAGATGGACGACACGGACGCGAAGCGACTTGTCGACTTTGCCGCTGGCCTGGTGTTTGGTCTTCACGGCAGTATCGAGCGGGTGACGCAGAAGGTGTTCCTGCTGTCTCCTGCTAACGTCGATGTCACGGCGGAGGACAAGGCCCGCATCGCAGAGGGCGGGTTCTTCAACCAGAGCTGAGACGTAGCACCGGTTAAGTTGGTCAGGGGAGAGGGAAGCAAGGGTCATGAGCGTGGTCCTGGATGTCGTCTACATCGCGCTGATGTGCTTCCTCATCGTGCTGATCTTCCGGTTGGTCATGGACTATGTCTTCCAGTTCGCCCGCTCGTGGCAACCCGGCAAGGCGATGGTGGTCGTACTGGAGGCCACCTACACTGTCACCGATCCACCGTTGAAGCTTCTGCGGCGGTTCATTCCGCCGCTGCGTCTCGGGGGCGTGGCGCTCGACCTGTCCTTCTTCGTACTGATGATCATCGTCTACATCCTGATCTCGATCGTGAGCCGGCTGTGAGCGATGAGAGAGATACGGGCTTGCCGAATGCCGACGACTACGTTGAGGTGAAGAGATGCCGTTGACCCCCGAGGACGTGCGGAACAAGCAGTTCACGACCGTCCGCCTCCGAGAAGGCTATGACGAGGACGAGGTCGATGCCTTCCTCGACGAGGTCGAAGCCGAACTGACCCGTCTGCTCCGCGAGAACGAGGACCTGCGCGCCAAGCTGGCCGCGGCCACGCGCGCGGCCGCGCAGAACCAGCAGAACATGCGCAAGCCCCCCGAGCAGCAGGATCAGCAGCAGGGCGGCCACCCCCAGCAGGGCGGGATGCCCCAGCAGGGCGGCCACCCTCAGCAGGGTGGGATGCCCCAGCAGGGTGGGATGCCCCAGCAGGGCGGCATGCCGCAGCAGGGCGGGATGCCCCAGCAGGGCATGCGCGGTCCGGGTGCTCCGGTGCCCGCCGGCATATCGGGCCCGCCGCAGCAGCAGATGGGTGGCCCCATGGGTGGCCCGCCCCAGCTGCCGAGCGGTGCCCCGCAGCTGCCCGCCGGTCCCGGCGGACAGGGCGGCCCGCAGGGTCCCGGTCCGATGGGCCAGGGCCCGGGGCCGATGGGCCAGGGTCCGGGGCCGATGCAGGGACAGATGGGCCCCGGCCCGATGGGCGGCCCCATGGGCGGTCCGCAGGGTCATGGTGGTCCCGGCATGCCCGGTCAGGGCGGTCCCGGTGGGGACAGCGCCGCACGCGTGCTGTCGCTGGCCCAGCAGACCGCCGACCAGGCGATCGCCGAGGCCCGGTCCGAGGCCAACAAGATCGTCGGTGAGGCGCGTTCGCGAGCCGAGGGTCTGGAGCGGGACGCCCGTGCCAAGGCCGACGCCCTGGAGCGGGACGCGCAGGAGAAGCACCGCGTCGCGATGGGCTCGCTGGAGTCCGCCCGCGCCACGCTGGAGCGCAAGGTCGAGGACCTGCGCGGCTTCGAGCGCGAGTACCGCACCCGGCTGAAGTCCTACCTTGAGTCGCAGCTGCGTCAGCTGGAGACCCAGGCCGACGACTCGCTGGCGCCGCCCCGGACGCCCGCGGCGGCCTCGCTGCCGCCGTCCCCGGCGCCGTCGATGGCTCCGGCCGGTGCGAGTGCGCCGTCCTACGGTGGCAACCAGTCGATGGGCGGTGGTCCGGGCGGGGCGTCCGGGCCGTCGTACGGCGGGCAGCAGCAGATGTCACCGGCGATGACTCAGCCGATGGCTCCGGTGCGGCCGCAGGGGCCTTCGCCGATGGGGCAGGCGCCGTCGCCGATGCGCGGGTTCCTCATTGACGAGGATGACAACTGAGCGGTGTTGAACGGTAGTACGGCGGTGTAGTCGGCGGCGTTCAGGGCGGGTCCCGGGTTTTGCCCGGGGCCCGCCTCTTTTTGTTGGGTGCGGGGTGTTGGTGGGGGGCGGGGGTGCGGGGTGGGGGTGCGAAGGCCCGGTTCCCCTGGCGGGGGACCGGGCCTTCGTCTGTGTTGGTTATGCCTTGCGGAGGCGGAAGGCCAGGGTCAGGGGCTCGTCCGTGAACGGGGCTCCGTACGTGTCGTCCGCCGCGCCCTCGGCGAAGTCCGTGGCCAGGACCTCGTCGGCGATCAGGGACGCGTGGTCGGTCAGGGCGGCGCTGGTGGCCGGGTCCGTGGCCGTCCAGCGCAGGGCGATGCGGTCGGCGACGTCCAGGCCGCTGTTCTTGCGGGCCTCCTGGATCAGGCGGATCGCGTCCCGGGCGAGGCCCGCGCGGCGCAGCTCCTCGGTGATCTCCAGGTCGAGGGCGACCGTGGCGCCGGAGTCGGAGGCGACCGACCAGCCCTCGCGCGGCGTCTCCGTGATGATCACCTCGTCGGGTGCGAGGGTGATCGTCTCGCCGTCCACCGCCACCGACGCCGTGCCCTCGCGCAGGGCGAGGGAGAGGGCGGCGGCGTCCGCGTTCGCGACCGCCTTGGCGACGTCCTGGACGCGCTTGCCGAACCGCTTGCCGAGCGCCCGGAAGTTGGCCTTGGCGGTGGTGTCGACCAGGCTGCCGCCGACCTCGGACAGCGAGGCGAGCGACTCGACGTTCAGCTCCTCCGTGATCTGCGCGTGCAGCTCGGGGGAGAGCGCCTCGAAGCCCGTCGCCGCGATCAGCGCGCGGCGCAGCGGCTGGCGGGTCTTGACGCCGGACTCCGCGCGGGTGGCGCGGCCCAGTTCGACCAGGCGGCGGACCAGGACCATCTGCCGGGACAGCTCCGGGTCGATGGCGGTCAGGTCGGCCTCGGGCCAGGAGGACAGGTGGACCGACTCGGGGGCGCCCGGGGTGACCGGCACGATCATGTCCTGCCAGACCCGCTCGGTGATGAACGGGGTCAGTGGGGCCATCAGCTTGGTGACCGTCTCGACGACCTCGTGCAGGGTGCGCAGGGCCGCCTTGTCGCCCTGCCAGAACCGGCGGCGGGAACGGCGGACGTACCAGTTGGACAGGTCGTCGACGAACGCGGACAGCAGCTTGCCGGCCCGCTGGGTGTCGTAGCCCTCCAGGGCCCCGGTGACCTGGTCGGTGAGCGCGTGCAGTTCGGACAGCAGCCAGCGGTCCAGGACCGGGCGATCGGCCGGGGCCGGGTCCGCCTCGCTCGGCGACCATCCGGTGGTGCGGGCGTACAGGGCCTGGAAGGCGACCGTGTTCCAGTAGGTGAGGAGCGTCTTGCGGACGACCTCCTGGATGGTGCCGTGGCCGACCCGGCGGGCCGCCCAGGGGGAGCCGCCGGCCGCCATGAACCAGCGCACCGCGTCGGCGCCGTGCTGGTCCATCAGCGGGATCGGCTGGAGGATGTTGCCCAGGTGCTTGGACATCTTGCGGCCGTCCTCGGCGAGGATGTGGCCGAGGCAGACCACGTTCTCGTAGGAGGACTTGTCGAAGACCAGGGTGCCGATGGCCATCAGCGTGTAGAACCAGCCGCGGGTCTGGTCGATGGCCTCGGAGATGAACTGCGCCGGGTAGCGGGACTCGAACAGTTCCTTGTTCTTGTACGGGTAGCCCCACTGCGCGAACGGCATCGAACCCGAGTCGTACCAGGCGTCGATGACCTCCGGCACGCGGGTGGCCGTCTTCGCGCACTGGGGGCACGGGAAGGTGACGTCGTCGATGTACGGGCGGTGCGGGTCCAGGGCCGACTGGTCGGTGCCGGACAGTTCGCTGAGCTCCGCGCGGGAGCCGGCCACCGTGAGGTGGTCGTCCTCGCAGCGCCAGATCGGCAGCGGGGTGCCCCAGTAGCGGTTGCGGGACAGCGCCCAGTCGATGTTGTTGTTCAGCCAGTCGCCGTAGCGGCCGTGCTTGACCGAGTCCGGGAACCAGTTGGTCTTCTCGTTCTCCTGGAGCAGCCGGTCCTTGATCTGCGTGGTGCGGATGTACCAGGACGGCTGCGCGTAGTAGAGCAGCGCGGTGTGGCAGCGCCAGCAGTGCGGGTAGCTGTGCTCGTACGGGGTGTGCTTGAACAGCAGGCCGCGGGCGGCCAGGTCCTCGGTGAGCTGTTCGTCGGCCTTCTTGAAGAAGACGCCGCCGACGAGGTCGAGGCCCTCCTCGAAGGTGCCGTCGGGGCGGACCGGGTTGACCACCGGCAGGCCGTAGGAGCGGCAGACCTTGAAGTCGTCCTCACCGAAGGCGGGGGACTGGTGGACCAGACCGGTGCCGTCCTCGGTGGTGACGTAGTCGGCGTTGACGACGTAGTGGGCCGGCTCGGGGCTGTGCCCATTGGTTCCCTCGCTGTCGCTCGGGAACTCCACCAGCTCGAAGGGGCGCTGGTACGTCCAGCGTTCCATCTCGGCGCCGGTGAAGGTCTGGCCGGTGGTCCCCCAGCCCTCGCCGAGGGCCTTCTCCAGCAGGGGCTCGGCGACGACGAGCTGCTCCTCGCCGTTGGTCGCGACGACGTAGGTGACCTCGGGGTGGGCGGCGACCGCGGTGTTGGAGACCAGCGTCCAGGGGGTGGTCGTCCACACGACGAGCGCGGCCTGGCCGGCCAGCGGGCCGGAGGTGAGCGGGAAGCGGACGTAGACCGACGGGTCGACGACCGTCTCGTAGCCCTGGGCCAGCTCGTGGTCGGACAGGCCGGTGCCGCAGCGGGGGCACCAGGGGGCGACCCGGTGGTCCTGGACCAGCAGGCCCTTGTTGAAGATCTCCTTCAGCGACCACCAGACGGACTCGACGTACTCCGGGTCCATCGTGCGGTACGCGTCGTCCAGGTCGACCCAGTAGCCCATGCGGGTGGTCAGCTCGGTGAAGGCGTCCGTGTGCCGGGTCACCGACTCGCGGCACTTGGCGTTGAACTCCGCGATGCCGTACGCCTCGATGTCCGGCTTGCCGCTGAAACCCAGCTCCTTCTCGACCGCCAGCTCGACGGGCAGGCCGTGGCAGTCCCAGCCGGCCTTGCGGGCCACGTGGTAGCCGCGCATGGTACGGAAGCGCGGGAAGACGTCCTTGAAGACGCGGGCCTCGATGTGGTGGGCACCGGGCATGCCGTTGGCGGTGGGCGGACCCTCGTAGAACACCCATTCGGGGCGGCCCTCGGACTGCTCCAGGCTCTTGGCGAAGATCTTCTGCTCGTGCCAGAAATCGAGCACCGCGTGTTCGAGCGCGGGCAGGTCGACCTGGGCGGGTACCTGGCGGTACTGCGGCTGCGTAGTCAACGGACTTCCTCCGGCGGACGTGCTGCTTCCGTCGGAGGGACGAGAGCGCTGGGCCCCCGCGGTACCACCCTCCTTGGCTCCCACGCGCCCGGTGCGCCGGTGAGCCCCCTCATTGGGGTCGCGGCCGGTTCTACTGACCCCCTGGGGGCTTTCTTCCGGCGGCTCCGGGGTGATCTTCACGTCGCGCTCGCCCCCGGGCTCACACCGTCCCCGGGTCGCTCTGGGCCGCTCACGCCGCTACTCGTCCCCATCCACGCTTTTCGCTCCGCCCAGTGTACGGCGCCCGGCGGACAGCGGCCGACCGGTTTCCGGCACCGGCATACCTGGCGGGGAGCTGGGCACAACGGATGCAGGTCGGTCGCGCGGGGCGGTGCGCCCCGTTGCCGCGGAGCGGAAGTCGATTTATCGTCCCAGCACGATTCGCGTGCGTGATCACCGTTTGTGAAGGGGCCGCGGCATGGTGGCGAAGAAGACCGCGGCGGGGAAGACCGCGGCGGGAAAGACGCCGGGCGAGCGGACCGCTCCGCGGAAGGCGGCCGCCGAGCAGACCGCCGCCAAGAAGAGCACGGCCAAGAAGAGCACGGCCAAGCAGGGCACGGCCAAGAAGAGCACGGCCAAGAAGGCGGGTGCGGCCGAGGCCGCGGAGCAGACGGGAGCCACGACGGTGGTTGCGAAGAAGACTCCTGGCACGGCCACGGCGGCGAAGACGGCCGTACCGAAGGCGCGGGGCGGCCCGGTGGCACCCGGGGACCTCGCGGTACGCCCCGGTGAGGACCCGTGGACCCCGGAGGAGGTCGAGGAGGCGCGCGGGGAGCTCCAGTCCGAGGAGACCCGGCTCCGCGCCGAGCTGGACGCCTCCGAACGGGCGCTCCAGGGCCTGATGCGGGACTCCGGGGACGGCGCCGGGCAGGACGAGGCGGACACCGGCACCAAGAACATCACGCGCGAGCACGAGCTGGCGCTGGCCGCCAACGCGCGCGAGATGCTCACCCAGACCGCGCACGCGCTGGAACGGCTGGACGCGGGCACCTACGGGCGGTGCGAGAACTGCGGCGAACCGATCGGCAAGGCCCGGATGCAGGCGTTCCCGCGGGCCACCCTGTGCGTGGAGTGCAAGCAGAAGCAGGAGCGCCGCTGAGCGGTGCCGTACCCTCGTGCTCAGTCGGAAACTAGGTCGAGGGACTCACGTGGCAGAGGCGGAGCGCATCATCGGTACGCCGGACACCCCGGACGCGGCGGCGGACGGGCAGCAGGAGGCCGCCGGTGCCGAGCGGCCCCGGGGCAGGCGCCGGATCGCCGTGCTGTTCGCGGTGGCCGTCTGCGCGTACGCCCTGGACCTGGTCAGCAAGATGCTCGTGGTGGCGAAGCTGGAGCACCACGAGCCGATCGAGATCGTCGGCGACTGGCTGCGGTTCGAGGCGATCCGCAACGCGGGGGCCGCCTTCGGCTTCGGCGAGGCGTTCACGGTGATCTTCACGGTGATCGCGGCGGCGGTGATCGTCGTGATCGCCCGGCTCGCCCGCAAGCTCTACAGCCTGCCCTGGGCGATCGCGCTCGGCCTGCTGCTCGGCGGCGCCCTCGGCAACCTCACCGACCGGATCTTCCGCGCGCCCGGCGTCTTCGAGGGCGCGGTGGTGGACTTCATCGCCCCCAAGCACTTCGCCGTCTTCAACCTCGCCGACTCGGCGATCGTGTGCGGCGGCATCCTGATCGTGCTGCTGTCCTTCCGGGGGCTGGACCCGGACGGAACCGTCCACAAGGACTGAGCGCGTACGACGGTGTCAGTGCCGTCCGGCATACTCGACCGGGTGAGCACGCTTCCCGAGATCCGTACCCTGCCCGTGCCCGACGGCCTGGAGGGCGAGCGCGTCGACGCCGCCATCTCCCGCATGTTCGGCTTCTCCCGTACCAAGGCCGCCGAGCTGGCGGCGGCGGGGAAGGTGGCGGTCGACGGCGCGGTGGTCGGGAAGTCCGAGCGGGTGCGCGGCGGCGCCTGGCTGGAGGTCGAGATGCCGCAGGCGCCGGCGCCGGTCCAGGTGGTCGCCGAGCCGGTCGAGGGCATGGAGATCGTGCACGACGACGAGGACGTGGTCGTGATCGTCAAGCCGGTCGGGGTGGCCGCCCACCCGTCGCCCGGCTGGTCCGGCCCGACCGTGATCGGCGGCCTGGCCGCCGCCGGGTACCGGATCTCCACCTCCGGCGCCGCCGAGCGGCAGGGCATCGTGCACCGCCTCGACGTCGGCACCTCGGGGCTGATGGCGGTCGCCAAGTCGGAGCGCGCGTACACCTCGCTCAAGCGCCAGTTCAAGGAGCGCACGGTCGACAAGCGCTATCACACGCTGGTGCAGGGCCACCCCGACCCGACCAGCGGCACCATCGACGCCCCCATCGGCCGGCACCCGCAGCACGACTACAAGTGGGCGGTGACGGCGGAGGGCAAGCCCTCCGTGACCCACTACGACCTGATCGAGGCGTTCCGCGCGGCCTCCCTGCTCGACGTGAAGCTGGAGACCGGCCGCACCCACCAGATCCGCGTCCACATGGCGGCCCACCGCCATCCCTGCGTCGGCGACCTGACCTACGGCGCCGATCCCACCCTGGCCAAGCGGCTGGGGCTGACCCGGCAGTGGCTGCACGCCGTCCGGCTCGGTTTCGAGCACCCCGGCACCGGCGACTGGGCGGAGTTCGCCAGCGACTACCCGGACGACCTCCAGCAGGCCCTGGACCGGGTGAGGGAGGAGACCTACGCATGAGCCCGGTGTATGAGATACGCGTCGCCGAGGACCCGGCCGACCGGGAGGCGTGCTTCGCGGTGCGCAAGGAGGTCTTCGTGGCCGAGCAGGGCGTCGACGAGGACATCGAGTACGACGCCTACGACGCCGTGGCCGTGCACGTCCTGGCGGTCCGCGAGGACGGCGTGCCGCTCGGCACCGGGCGGCTGCTGCACGGCGCGGCGGCGGCCGGCAAGACCAACGGGGACATAGGCGTGGGCTCGCTGGGGCGGCTCGCGGTGACCCGGGCGGCCCGCGGGCTGGGCGTCGGGGCCGCGCTGGTGCGGGCCATCGAGGACGCGGCGCGGGCACGTGGGCTCACCGCGGTGGACCTGCACGCGCAGACCCACGCCCTCGGGTTCTACCAGCGGCTCGGCTACGAGGCGTACGGACCGGAGTTCCCGGACGCGGGGATACCGCACCGCGCGATGCGACGCGTTCTGTGACCTGAGGTTTCCCGGGGGCCGACGGGGCAGGCGAAGTGGCAGGGTGGAAGCCTGCCCAGTGATCGCCGAGACCCCACCGGAGCGCTGACCGTGGATCAGTTGGCCCTGTTGTTCGTGCTGTTGCTCGGGGCCCTGCTGAGCGTCCCGGTCGGGGACCGGTTCGGGCTGCCGGCGCCGGTGCTGATGACGGTGCTCGGCATCGTGCTGGCGCTGCTCGACTTCGTGCCCAACGTCGACATCCCACCCGACCTGATCCTGCCCGCGCTGCTGCCGCCGCTGCTGTACGCAGCCGTACGGCGCACCTCCTGGCGGCAGTTCGCGGCCAACAAACGGCCCATCTTCCTGCTGGCCGTCGCGCTGGTCTTCGTCACCATGACCTGCGTGGCCGCCGTGGCACAGGCGATCGTGCCGGGCCTCGGCCTCGCCGCCGCCTTCGCGCTCGGGGCGCTGGTCGCGCCGCCCGACCCGGTCGCCGCCACCGCCGTCGCCGGGCAGCTCGGACTGCCCCGCCGGCTGGTGTCCATCCTGGAGGGCGAGGGGCTGTTCAACGACGTCACGGCGATCGTGCTGTACCACGTGGCCATCGCCGCGGCCGTCGGCGGCACCTTCTCGCCCTGGTCGGCCGGGCTCGACCTGGTGCTGTCCGCCGTGGTCGCGGTCGCGGTCGGCCTGGCGCTGGGCTGGGGCGCGTACAAACTGCTCGACCTGCTGGGCGACGCCACCCTCCAGATCGGGCTGACGCTGCTGGTGCCGTACGCCTCCTACGTGCTGGCCGAGGAACTGCACGGCTCCGGGGTGCTGGCCGTGCTGACCACCGCGATGTTCCTCGCCGAGTACGCCTCCGACGCCGACGACGTGCTGACCCGGCTGGCCGGGCACACCGTCTGGGACGTGGTGGACACCCTGGTCACCGGGGTCGCCTTCGGGCTGATCGGCCTGGAGCTGCACAACGCGGTGCGGACCGCGTCCGGGCACTGGGCCGAGCTGCTGGGCTGGGCGGGGGCCGTGGTGGGGGTGGTGATCCTGGTGCGGCTGGTGTGGCTGCTGCCGGCCACCTGGCTGACCAAACGGCTGCACGCGCGGCGGGACCGCGACGAGGACATCCCGATGAGCCTGCGGGAGACCGTCGTCATGTGGTGGGCCGGGATGCGCGGGGTGGCCTCGGTGGCGCTGGCGCTCGCGATCCCGCTGGAGACGGACGACGGGGCGCCCTTCCCGCACCGCGAGGAACTCATCTTCATCGCGTTCGGGGTGATCCTGGTGACCCTGCTGCTCCAGGGACTGACCCTGCCCTGGCTGGTCGGCCGGCTCGGGGTGCGGGCCGACACCGAGCAGGAGCAGGAGTTCGAGCGCAACCTCGCCCGGCGCGCGGCCAAGGCGGCCCGGCAGCGGCTGCGGGAGATCGAGACGGTCGAGGAACTCCCCGAGGAGCTGACCGAGCAGATGCTGCGCCGCGCCTTCGACATCGGGATACGGATCAGCCCCGAGATCGGCGACGAGGAACGGCGCGAGGCGCAGCAGCAGCGGGCACGGCGGATCAAGCGGGTCCGCCGCATCCAGGGCGAGATGCTGAGCGCCGCCCGGCATGAGGTGCTGGCTGCGCGCAGCGAACCGGGCGCCGATCCGGAGATCGTCGACCGGGTGCTGCGGCATTTGGATGTGCGGAGCTTGCGGTGAGGGGGGCTTGCGCAGGGGGGCGGGTGCGGGTGTGTGGGGGCTGGTCGCGCAGTTCCCCGCGCCCCTAGGGGGTTGCCCCTCTCCCCGTTTGTCAGTGCGGGGCGCCTCGGGTGGGCTGGTGGGGAAGGCGCCGGGCCGCGCCGTCGGTGGAGATCTTGCGCAGCGGGTCGTGACCGGGCGGCGGGGCCGCGTCGGCGGTGTTGACCCGGGGCAGGGCGTAGGGGTGCCGGTCGGTCAGCCAGCGGATCATCTGCTCGCGCACCTCGACCCGTACCGTCCAGATGTCGTCCGCGTCCTTCGCCGTCACCAGCGCCCGCACCTGCATGGTGTTCGGGGTGGTGTCGGTGACGGTCAGGTTGTAGGCGCGGCCGTCCCAGGCCGGGCACTGGCGCAGGATGTCGCGGAGCTTCTCGCGCATCGCGTCCACCGGGGCGGTGTGGTCCAGGTACCAGAAGACGGTGCCGGTCATCTGCGGGGTGCCGCGCGACCAGTTCTCGAACGGCTTGGACGTGAAGTACGACACCGGCATGGTGATCCGCCGCTCGTCCCAGGTGCGCACGGTCAGGAAGGTCAGCGTGATCTCCTCGACCGTGCCCCACTCGCCGTCCACCACCACCGTGTCGCCGATCCGCACCATGTCGCCGAACGCGATCTGGAACCCGGCGAACATGTTGCTCAGCGTGGACTGCGCGGCGATACCGGCCACGATGCCGAGCACGCCGGCCGAGGCCAGCAGCGAGGCGCCGGCCGTGCGCATCTCCTTGAACGTCAGCAGCATCGACGCCACCGCCACCACGCCGACCACCGCGGAGACCACCCGCATGATCAGCGACACCTGGGTGCGCACCCGGCGCACCCGGGCCGGGTCGCGCTGGGCGCGGGCCTGGGCGTAACTGGAGTACGACGTCTCCACGATCGCGCCGGCGATCCGCACCACCAGCCAGGCGGCCGAGCCGATCAGCACCAGGGTGAGGATGTGCCCGATCAGCCCCCGGTGCGCGGGGAAGACCCGGGCCTCGACGTACGACCCTCTCAGCAGCGCCGCGCAGAGCAGCAGCTGGTAGGGGATGCGGGCGCGGCGCAGCAGGTCCCACAGGGGCGTCTCGTGGTGCCGTCCGTCGGCCTTGCGCAGCAGCAGGTCGGTGGCCCAGCCGATGACCAGGGTCAGCAGCACCGAGCCGCCGACCACGATCAGCGGGCGGAGTATGTTCTCCATCCCAGGAACGTAACCGGCAGCGGCGGACCTGAACATGCGGCCCCGGATCTGAATCTGTGACATGACGGACATCAGGGGTGGGCGCGGGGGCCGCGTTGTCGTACCCGGCTGGCACGATGGCCCCATGAACATCGTGCTCTTTCACTCGACCTTCGGTCTTCGGCCCGCGGTGCGGCAGGCCGCCGACCGGCTGCGCGGCGCCGGTCACCAGGTGTGGACGCCCGACCTCTTCGAGGGACGCACGTTCGACACGGTGGAGGAGGGGATGGAGCACAACGAGAGCATCGGCAGGGAGGAACTGCTGAAGCGCGCCGTGCTGGCCGCCGCCCCGTACTCGGAGCGGGGCCTGGTGTACGCCGGGTTCTCGCTCGGCGCCTCCGTCGCGCAGACCCTCGCCCTCGGCGACCACCGGGCGCGCGGCCTGCTGCTCCTGCACGGCACCTCGGACCTCGCGCCCAACGCGGCGGTGGACGACCTGCCGGTGCAGTTGCACGTCGCCGAGCCCGACCCGTTCGAGACCGACGACTGGCTCAGCGCCTGGTATCTCCAGATGGGCCGGGCCGGCGCCGATGTGGAGGTGTACCGGTACGCGGGAGCCGGCCACCTCTACACCGACCCGGAGCTGCCCGACTACGACGCGGAGGCGGCCGAGGCCACCTGGCGGACGGCGCTCGGCTTCCTCGACACGCTCCAGCAGGACGCTCAGACCGGGTCGTAGGCGCGCTCGACCCGCTGGGTGCCGGTGCGGGTGCGGTACGAGCGGGCCCAGGAGGAGGTGGCGTCCGGGTCGGTGCGGTCGGACAGCACGTAGTAGTCCATCTGCGCCCACTCAGCGGTGAGGTCCAGCACGCCGTAGCCGTGCCGGTCGGTGTCCACCCAGTGGACGTGCCGGTTGGCCGCCCGGATCAGCGGCGCGGCGAGCGCGGAGACCGTGCCCTCGGCGACGTCCACCAGGTCGTCGAGGTTGTCGGAGGTCACCGAGGTGACGACGAACTCGGTGGCCGCGGAGGCGGACAGCGGGTAGGTCCCGGCGTTCACCGGCACGTCGTTGGCCCAGGCCATGTGGATGTCGCCGGTCAGGAAGACGGTGTTGCGGATGGCGTTCGTCCGCAGGTGGGCGAGGAGTTCGCGGCGGTCGTCGGTGTAGCCGTCCCACTGGTCGGTGTTGAGGGCCAGGCCCTCCTTCGGCAGTCCGAGCAGCTCGGCCAGCGGTCTCAGCAGCTCGGCGGAGAGCGCGCCGATCGCGAACGGCGAGATCATCACCGAGTTGCCGACCAGCCGCCAGGTGGTGTCGGAGGCGGCCAGCCCGGCCTTGAGCCAGTCCAGCTGGGCCCGGCCGGTCAGCGTGCGCTCGGGGTCGTCGACGTCGCCGGTGCCGAGCGCGGCCTGCTGGGAGCGGTAGCTGCGCAGGTCGAGCAGGGACAGGTCGGCGAGCTTGCCGAAGCGCAGCCGGCGGTAGGTGGTGCCGGCCAGCGCCGGGCGGACCGGCATCCACTCGAAGTACGCCTGCTTGGCGGCGGCCTGCCGCGCGGCCCAGGCGCCCTCGGTGGCCTCGGTGTGGTTCTCCGCGCCGCCGGACCAGGTGTCGTTGGCGATCTCGTGGTCGTCCCAGATCGCGACGACCGGCGCCGCCGCGTGCAGCGCCTGGAGGTCGGGGTCGGTCTTGTGCAGGGCGTGCCGGATGCGGTAGTCGGCGAGGGTGAGGATCTCGTGCGCGGGCGCGGTGGGGCGGACGACGGTGCCCCGGGTGCCGTACTCGCCGGTGCCGTACTCGTAGATGTAGTCGCCCAGATGCAGCCAGGCGTCCAGGTCGCCGCGGGCCGCGAGGTGGCGGTAGGCGGAGAAGTGGCCGGCCTCCCAGTTGGAGCAGGAGACCACGCCGAACCGCAGGCCGGGCACGGCCGCGTCGGCGGCGGGCGCGGTGCGGGTGCGGCCGACGGGGGAGTCGGTGCCGCCGGCGGCGAAGCGGAAGTAGTAGTCGGTGGCCGGGGCCAGGCCCCGGACGTCGGCCTTGACGGTGTGGTCGGTGGCGGCGCGCGCGGTGACGGAACCCCGGGCGACGACGTCCGTCAGCGCCCGGTCGGTGGCGACGGTCCAGGTCACCTCGGTGTCCGGGCCGTTCCCGGAGCCGGGTACGGCCTCGGGGACCGGCGTCACCCGGGTCCACAGCAGGATGCCGTCGGTGGGGGTCCCCCCACGCCTTCAAAGCAGTGGGGGAGGATCGCCGGAGGCGACGCCGTGCCGGAAGGCCGGGGCGGTGCCGGCGGCCCCGGCGGGCGGGGCGGCGGCGAGCGGGGCGGCCAGGACGGCGCCGGCGGCGGCCGCCTTGACGACCGTACGGCGGCTCGGCGCGTTCGGTGCGGTGCTGAATCGGCTGGTCACGGGCGGTCAGGCTACTGACCGGTAGGCCCCGGGAGCGGGTGAACCGGCGAAAGTTCACCCGCTCTTCGGCGTCACTTCGCCGGGGTCACTTCAGGGCGGCCCCGACCACGGAGGTGAAGTCCTCGGCGGTCATCGGCGCGTTGCCGTCGGAGGTCTGGAGCTGCTTGCCGTCCATCACGAAGCTCGGGGTGCCGGTGACCCCGTCCTTGTTCGTGTTGAAGGTGTTGGACATGGCCAGCGCCCAGGCGTCGTAGGTGCCCTTCTCCACGGCGTTCTGGAACTTGGCGTTGTCCTTCAGCGCCGGAACGGTGTCGGCGACCTTGATCAGGTAGCTGTCGTCCTTGAACTTGTCGTCGCTCTCCTCGGGGTGGTACTTGGCCGAGTAGAGGGCCGACTTGTACTTCAGGAACGCCTCCGGGCTCACGTTCAGCGCGGCGCCCATCGCGCTCAGCGCGTTCTTGGAGCCCTCGCCGTTGGAGCCGACCTCCAGCTTGCCGCCGTCCTCGGTGTCGCCGTCGAGGAAGGTGCCGCCGATGTACTGGACCTTGTACTTGCCGTCCTCGACGTCCTTCTCCAAGGTCGAGCCGGCCGCCTGCTCGAACGCGGCGCAGACGGGGCAGCGCGGGTCCTCGTAGACCTTCAGGGTCTTCTTGGCGCTGTCCTCGCCGATGACCACGGTGGTGCCGTTCTTGCCCGTGGTGTTGGCCGGGGCGACGATCTTCGTCTCGTCGGCCACCGTCTCCCAGTGCGAGGGCTGGTTGGCCTGGACGACGGCGTAGCCGATGCCGCCGGCTATCGCGAGGACGCCGACTATGGAGCAGGCGACGATGATCTGCCGCTTGGCCTTGTCGCGCTTGGCCTGGCGCTCGCGCTCCTGGCGCAGCCGCTCACGGGCGGCCGTCTTCTGCTGCTGGCTGTTTCGCTTGCTCATGGTGGTGTGACTCCGTGGGAGGCGCACACGCGTGTGTGCGGGGCTGGGCAGGGGGACGGCCGGTGCTCGGGCCGGGATCGCGGGTCAGGCGAAGACGGCCGGGCGCGGCGGTCCGCGGCGTCCCAGGGAGTGGGCGAGGATGCGGTCGCGGGCGGTGGCGGTGCGGCGGGCCGGGGGCGCCGGCCGGCGCGGGGCCGGGACCGGGCGGACCGCGACCGCCGCGAAGGCCAGCAGCAGCGGCCGGAACGTGGTCGCGGCGGCCGCCCACAGCAACTGGGCCAGCGCGCGCTCGCCGTGCCGCAGCCAGCCGGCGGCGAGCAGGCCGACGCCGATGTGGGCGGCCAGCAGCAGCCACGAGGTGCCGGGGGCGGCGTGCGCGAGCAGGGCCGCGAGCCGGTCGGTGCCGGCCCCGGTCACCTGGGTCAGCGGATTGGCCGCGCTGGCGCGCAGCGCGGTGCCGTCGCCGCACAGCACGTCGAGGCCGACCGAGCGCAGCGGGCCCGCGACGGGACCGCCCGCCGGGCCGTAGCAGACGTGCTGGCCGGTGGTGAAGACCGTGTCGGCGGCCAGTTCGAGCGGGATCAGCAGGGCGGCGATCCGCCCGTAGGAGCGCTCCCGGCCGGCCAGGGCGTACGCGATGAGGAACACCCCGGCCCCGACCAGGGCCACGGTGGGCAGTGGCAGCGGCACCCCGGACAGCAGCACGTGCGACGCGGTGCTGAGGGTCACGACGAGTGCCGTGAACAGCGCCGCGCGAACGGCTCTGAGCGGGGTTCCGGATATGTCCATGGCGTAGAGAGTGTGACACGGGCTCCGGTAAAGGAACCCTAAAGGGTGGCTGTGAGAAAAAGCGGGCTCAGAGGCCGGGGATGCGGCCGTTGCGGAACAGGTCGACGAAGATCTGGTGGTCGGCGCGCGCGCGTGCCCCGTAGGCGTGCGCGAAGTCGACCAGCAGGGGTGCGAAGCCGTCCTCGTCGGCCGAGATCGCCGCGTGGATGGCCCGCTCGGTGGAGAACGGCACCAGCGACTCGCCGGACTGGTCGTCCGCCGCCGCGTGCATCGCGGCCGTGGCCCGGCCCAGGTCCGCGACGACCTCGGCGATCTCCTCCGGGTCGTCGATGTCGCCCCAGTCCAGGTCGACCGCGTACGGCGAGATCTCGGCGACCAGCTGGCCCGCGCCGTCCAGCTCGGTCCAGCCCAGCCACGGGTCGGCGTGCGCCTGGAGGGCGCGCTGGGAGATCACCGTGCGGTGCCCCTCGTGCTGGAAGTAGTCGCGGATCGCCTGGTCGGTGATGTGCCGGGAGACGGCCGGGGTCTGGGCCTGCTTGATGTAGATCACGACGTCGTTCTCCAGGGCGTCGCTGTTGCCCTCCAGCAGGATGTTGTACGACGGCAGCCCGGCCGAGCCGATGCCGATGCCCCGGCGGCCCACCACGTCCTTGACCCGGTAGGAGTCCGGGCGGGTCAGGGACGACTCCGGGAGCGTCTCCAGATAGCCGTCGAAGGCCGCCAGCACCTTGTAGCGGGTGGCCGCGTCCAACTCGACGCTGCCGCCGCCGGGTGCGAAGCGGCGCTCGAAGTCCCGGATCTCCGTCATCGAGTCCAGCAGTGCGAACCGGGTCAGCGAGCGGGCGTCGCGCAGCGCGTCGAGCAGCGGTCCCTGGGCGGTGTCCAGGGTGAACGGCGGCACCTCGTCGCTCTTGGCGCCGGTGGCCAGGGCGCGGATCCGCTCGCGGTAGGCGGCCGCGTACACCGTCACCAGCTCGGTGATCTGCTCGTCGCCGAGCGCCTTGGCGTACCCGATCAGCGCGATGGACGCCGCGAACCGCTTCAGGTCCCAGGTGAAGGGGCCGACGTACGCCTCGTCGAAGTCGTTGACGTTGAAGATCAGCCGGCCGGTGGAGTCCATGTACGTGCCGAAGTTCTCCGCGTGCAGGTCGCCGTGGATCCACACCCGGCTGGTCCGCTCGTCCAGGTACGGGCCGCGGTCGCTGCCCTCGTGGTCGGCGGCGTCCAGGTCGCGGTAGAACAGCGCGGCGGTGCCCCGGTAGAACGCGAAGGCCGAGGCCGCCATCTTGCGGAACTTCACCCGGAACGCGGCCGGATCGGCGGCCAGGAGGTCGCCGAAGGCGGTGTCGAAGACGGCGAGGATCTCCTCGTCGCGGTGCTCGTCGCTGAGCTGCGGGACCGACATCGCGGGGTGCCTCCTGGTGCAGACGGTGCGTGATCTGGCGTGCTGTCCGGATCGGATCTTCCGACCGGACCAACGTGCGGCGGCGCGTGGGAGTGCCCGCGCGACGCCTCGCCCGAAGGTACGCGGACGGGGCCCCGGAGTGTCAGTCCCGAGGCATAGACTTCGACGCTGACCCCCCGGACTGCCCGGAGCCCGTCACCCGCCCGTCACCCTGAGCTCTCCCAGGAGGCCGAACGTGTCCAAGCCGCCGTTCACGCACCTGCACGTCCACACCCAGTACTCGCTGCTGGACGGTGCCGCGCGGCTGAAGGACATGTTCGAAGCCTGCAACAACATGGGCATGACACACGTGGCCATGTCCGACCACGGCAACCTGCACGGGGCGTACGACTTCTTCCACACGGCGCAGAAGGCCGGCGTCACCCCGATCATCGGCATCGAGGCGTACGTGGCGCCCGAGTCGCGGCGCAACAAGCGCAAGATCCAGTGGGGCCAGCCGCACCAGAAGCGGGACGACGTCTCCGGCTCCGGCGGTTACACGCACAAGACGATGTGGGCGGTGAACAGCACCGGCCTGCACAACCTCTTCAAGCTCTCCTCCGACGCCTACGCCGAGGGCTGGCTCCAGAAGTGGCCCCGGATGGACAAGGAGACGATCTCCCAGTGGTCCGAGGGGATCGTGGCCTCCACCGGCTGCCCCTCCGGCGAGCTCCAGACCCGGCTGCGCCTGGGCCAGTACGACGAGGCCCTCAAGGCCGCCGCCGAGTACCAGGACATCTTCGGCAAGGACCGGTACTTCCTGGAGCTGATGGACCACGGCATCGACATCGAGCACCGGGTCCGCGACGGCCTCCTCGAGATCGGCAAGAAGCTCGGCATCCCGCCGCTGGTCACCAACGACTCGCACTACACCTACGCGCACGAGGCGACCGCCCACGACGCGCTGCTGTGCATCCAGACCGGCAAGAACCTCTCCGACCCGGACCGCTTCAAGTTCGACGGCACCGGCTACTACCTGAAGTCCACCGAGGAGATGTACGCCATCGACTCCTCGGACGCCTGGCAGGAGGGCTGCGCCAACACCCTCCTGGTCGCCGAGATGGTCGACACCACCGGCATGTTCGAAAAGCGCGACCTGATGCCCAAGTTCGACATCCCGGACGGCTATACCGAGGTCACCTGGTTCCAGGAGGAGGTGCGCCGCGGCATGGCGCGGCGCTTCCCCGGCGGCGTCCCCGAGGACCGGCAGAAGCAGGCCGAGTACGAGATGGACGTCATCATCCAGATGGGGTTCCCGGGCTACTTCCTGGTCGTCGCCGACTTCATCATGTGGGCGAAGAACCAGGGCATCGCGGTCGGCCCCGGCCGCGGCTCCGCGGCCGGCTCGATCGTGGCCTACGCGATGGGCATCACCGACCTCGACCCGATTCCGCACGGCCTGATCTTCGAGCGGTTCCTCAACCCCGAGCGCGTCTCCATGCCCGACGTCGACATCGACTTCGACGAGCGTCGGCGCGTCGAGGTGATCAGGTACGTGACCGAGAAGTACGGCGCCGACAAGGTCGCCATGATCGGCACCTACGGCAAGATCAAAGCGAAGAACGCCATCAAGGACTCCGCGCGCGTGCTGGGCTACCCGTACGCGATGGGCGACCGGCTCACCAAGGCGATGCCCGCCGACGTGCTCGGCAAGGGCATCGACCTCAACGGCATCACCGACCCCTCGCACCCCCGCTACAGCGAGGCCGGCGAGATCCGCTCGATGTACGAGAACGAGCCGGACGTCAAGAAGGTCATCGACACCGCCAAGGGCGTCGAGGGCCTGGTCCGGCAGATGGGCGTGCACGCGGCCGGTGTGATCATGTCCAGCGAGCCGATCGTCGACCACGCCCCGATCTGGGTGCGGCACACCGACGGCGTGACCATCACGCAGTGGGACTACCCGCAGTGCGAGTCGCTCGGCCTGCTGAAGATGGACTTCCTCGGCCTGCGCAACCTCACGATCATGGACGACGCCGTCAAGATGGTGAAGTCCAACAAGGGCGTCGACCTCGACCTGCTTTCGCTGCCGCTGGACGACCCCACGACCTTCGAACTGCTCCAGCGCGGTGACACCCTCGGCGTCTTCCAGTTCGACGGCGGCCCGATGCGCTCGCTGCTGCGGCTGATGAAGCCCGACAACTTCGAAGACATCTCCGCCGTCTCCGCCCTGTACCGCCCGGGTCCGATGGGCATGGACTCGCACACCAACTACGCGCTGCGCAAGAACGGCCTCCAGGAGATCACCCCGATCCACAAGGAGCTGGAGGAGCCCCTCCAGGAGGTCCTGTCCGTCACCTACGGCCTGATCGTCTACCAGGAGCAGGTGCAGAAGGCCGCGCAGATCATCGCCGGGTACTCGCTCGGCGAGGCCGACATCCTGCGCCGCGTGATGGGCAAGAAGAAGCCCGACGAACTGGCCAAGAACTTCGTCCTCTTCCAGGCCGGCGCCCGCAAGAACGGCTACAGCGACGAGGCGATCCAGGCCCTGTGGGACGTGCTGGTCCCGTTCGCCGGCTACGCGTTCAACAAGGCGCACTCGGCCGCGTACGGCCTGGTCTCGTACTGGACCGGCTATCTGAAGGCCAACTACCCGGCCGAGTACATGGCCGCGCTGCTCACCTCGGTCAAGGACGACAAGGACAAGTCGGCGGTCTACCTCAACGAGTGCCGCCGTATGGGCATCAAGGTGCTGCCGCCCAACGTCAACGAGTCGATGTCCAACTTCGCCGCCCAAGGCGACGACGTGATCCTCTTCGGCCTCTCCGCGGTGCGCAACGTGGGCACCAACGTGGTCGAGTCGATCATCAGGAGCCGCAAGGCGAAGGGCAAGTACGCCTCCTTCCCCGACTACCTGGACAAGGTCGAGGCGGTGGTCTGCAACAAGCGGACCACGGAGTCGCTGATCAAGGCCGGCGCCTTCGACGAGATGGGCCACACCCGCAAGGGCCTGACCGCGCAGTACGAACCGATGATCGACAACGTGGTCGCGGTCAAGCGCAAGGAGGCCGAGGGCCAGTTCGACCTGTTC
The DNA here is from genome assembly GCF_052216785.1 of Streptomyces sp. JW3. Taxonomy (NCBI): domain Bacteria; kingdom Bacillati; phylum Actinomycetota; class Actinomycetes; order Kitasatosporales; family Streptomycetaceae; genus Streptomyces; species Streptomyces sp. JW3. Next base: position 34,259 of record NZ_JBQOUX010000022.1, read on the forward strand.
GGCGGCATGGGCGACGAGCAGAGTGACGAGCCCGGCTTCGGCCTGGACGTGGAGTTCTCCACCGACGAGTGGGACAAGACCTACCTGCTCGCCCAGGAACGCGAGATGCTCGGCCTCTACGTCTCCGACCACCCGCTCTTCGGCCTGGAGCACGTGCTCTCCGACAAGGCCGACGCGGGCATCTCCCAGCTCACCGGCGGCGACTTCGGGGACGGCGCGGTGGTCACCATCGGCGGCATCATCTCCGGCCTCCAGCGCAAGATGACCAAGCAGGGCAACGCCTGGGCGATCGCCACCGTCGAGGACCTCGCCGGTTCCCTGGAGTGCATGTTCTTCCCGGCCACCTACCAGCTGGTGTCGACCCAACTGGTCGAGGACGCCGTGGTGTTCGTCAAGGGCCGGCTCGACAAGCGCGAGGACGTGCCCCGTCTGGTGGCGATGGAGCTCCAGGTCCCCGACCTGTCCCACGCGGGCACCAACGCGCCCGTGGTGCTCACCATCCCGGCGACGCGGGTCACCCCGCCGATGGTCAGCCGGCTCGGCGAGATCCTCACCCACCACCGGGGCGACAGCGAGGTCCGGATCAAGCTCCAGGGGCCGACCAGGACCACCGTGCTGCGCCTGGACCGGCACCGGGTCAAGCCCGACCCGGCGCTCTTCGGCGACCTGAAGGTACTGCTGGGCCCGGCCTGCCTGGCGGGCTGAACCAGCGCCGTACGCCACGAGGACGGCACGAGGGGCGCATCCCGCATCGGATGCGCCCCTCGGTGTCCATCCAGCGCCGCGCGTACGTCAGTTGTGACCGAAGCGCTTCTGCCGCTTGCCGCGGACCGCGGTGTCGGTGTTCGCCAGCGGCGGGGCGAGCTGCTCGTCCCGGGACTGCGCGGCGGGCCGGTCCGCCTGCTGCGTACGCTCGGACGGGGACTGCCTACGGTCACGGTTGTTCTTGTTCTTGGCCATGACGGTGCCTCCATCGGGGAATTTAGGGGCCAGGGCCGCGACCAGATTCACATAGGCTGATAAAGAACGCATGTTGGACAATTACCGTCCGTGACAGGCTTCCTCGGGGGTCCCGAACCGCAAACGCCACGCCGAAGATCGAGTTCCGACCGTTAACCCCCGCGCGGTCGGGCAGACTCGAAGCAAGCCCGAAGCAAACCTCCCGGAAAGAGGGTGGAAAGCGTGGACCGCTGCATCGTCCTGGTGGACGCCGGGTATCTGCTGGGGGCCGCCGCCAGTCTCCTTGCCGGGGAACCGTCCCGTTCCCGCATCACCGTCGATCACGCCGCCCTCATCCAGGGACTGCGCGAACGCGCCCAGGCCGACACCGAACAGCCCCTGCTGCGCATCTACTGGTTCGACGGCGCCCCCGACCGCGTCCCGCAGCCCGAGCACCGCAGGCTGCGCGTGATGCCCCGGGTCACCGTCCGGCTCGGCGCGCTGACCCGCAGCGACGGCCGCTGGGCGCAGAAGGGCGTGGACGCCGCCATGCACGCCGAACTGACCGAGCTGGCCCGCAACCGGGCCTGCTCCGACGTGGTCCTGGTCACCGGCGACGGCGACCTGCTGCCCGGCATGATGGCCGCCAAGGAGCACGGCGTCGCCGTCCACCTGTGGGCCGTGCAGGCCGCCGACGGCGACTACAACCAGTCCGAGGACCTGGTCGCCGAGGCCGACGAGCGCCGCGTCCTGGACCGGGCCTGGATCACCAAGGCGGTCCGCCCCAAGGAACTGACCGGGGTGTGCGCACCGCCGCCGGTGCCTCGCCCGGAGATCGCCGCGATCCTCTCCGCGCCGCTGCCCGAGTCGGCGCTGGCCGCCGCGGCCGAGCGGCCCGCCGAGGAGCGCCCGCACCCCGCCCCGCCCCACGACACCGCCCGCAACGGCTCCGGCGCCGAGGACCGCGGCCCCGCCGCCAAGGGCGTGCCCACCCCCAAGGACCTGGCCGCCCTGCGCGCCCCCGGCCCACAGCCCGCCCAGCCGCCCGCCAACGCCACCCTGCGCTGGTCCTCCGACAAGGGCTGGGTGGACCGGCCGGCCGCCGAGCCGCCGGAGGCCGCCTCCATGCCGACGCTGGCCCAGCTCACCACCGCCGAACAGCGCTGGGCCGACCGCGAGGAGGACATCACCACGGTCGGCGGCGACCCCTACGAGGTCGGACAGGTGTTCGCCCGACGGTGGGTGGAGCGGCTCGGCGACCAGGCCGCCCACCTTCAGAAGCTGTCCGGCATGTACCCCCGTGTCCCGCACCGCGTCGACGGCGAGCTGCTGCGCTACGCGGCCCGCTTCGGGCTGCTGGCGCACAAGGACGACCAGATCGACGAGCACGACCGGTACGCGATCCGGGCCGGTTTCTGGCGTGAGATCGGGGTGCGCACGACGGTGGAGCACAGCCCCGCGGGAGAGTGACAGCCCGGTCGAACCGGGCCTTGTGGGCCGACCCGGGCGTGGCCCCGGGGCGCGGACCCCTTAGTCTCGTCCCTTGTGAGTACGCGCGCGGCACAGGCACTTCGACCCGGTGGCGACGCCGTGTGCGTGGTACGGGGGCTGACCAAGACCTATCCGGCGCTGCGCGGCCGGCGCGGCACCCCCGCCACCCCCGAGGTCCGGGCCACCGACGACGTGACACTGGACATCGCGCGCGGCGAGATCTTCGGCCTGCTCGGGCCGAACGGGGCCGGCAAGTCCACCCTGGTACGGCAGCTGACCGGGCTGATGCGGCCCGACGCCGGCACCGTGCGCATCCTCGGCCACGACATCGTCCGGCACCCGGAGCGGGCCGCGCGCATCCTCGCCTACCTGGGACAGGAGTCCACCGCCCTGGACGAGCTGACGGTCTCGCTCGCCGCCGAGACCACCGGCCGGCTGCGCGGCCTGGAGGTACGGCGGGCGCGGGCCGAGCGGGACGACGTCCTCGACGAACTCGGTCTCACCCCGATCGCCGGCCGCCCGCTGAAGAAACTCTCCGGCGGCCAGCGGCGCCTCGCCTGCTTCGCCACCGCGCTGGTGGGACAGCGGCCGCTGCTGGTCCTGGACGAGCCGACCACCGGCATGGACCCGGTGGCCCGCCGGGCCGTCTGGGCCGCCGTCGACCGGCGCCGCGCCGAGCACGGCACCACCGTGCTGCTGGTCACCCACAACGTCATCGAGGCCGAGACGGTGCTGGACCGGGTCGCGGTCCTGGACCGGGGCCGGGTCATCGCCTGCGACTCACCGGCCGGCCTGAAGGAGCAGGTGGCCGGCGAGGTCCGGGTCGACCTGGTGTGGCGCGACGCCGCGCCGCTGCACGTGCCCGAGGTGGCCGCGCTGCGCGACCGCATCACCGAGTCGGGCCGCCGCTGGACGCTGCGTCTCGCGCCCGAGGAGGCCCGCGCGGTCGTCGCCACGGTCACCGGCGGCGCCGCCTTCGCCGCGCTGGACGACTTCACGCTGGCCACGCCCAGCCTGGAGGACGTGTACCTGGCGCTGGGCGGCGCCGCCCGGCAGGGGCTGGTGCGGGCGTGAACACCAGGACGACCGGAGTGCGGGACCCGGGGGCGTTGAGCACACCGGCCGCCGGGTCCGTACCGACCGAACAGGACGCCCGCCGGAGCGAAGAGGAGCAGCGCGACGTGACTGTCGTACCCGCCGATGCCCTGCCGGGCGGTCTGCCGGCCGCCGGCGAGACGACCGGGCCCGCGGCCGAGCTGGGCCCGCGGGCGCGGCTGTGGCCCGCCCTGGCGGCCGTCTACCGGGCGCAGCTGTCGCGGGCCCGGGTCGCGCGGATCCCGCTGCTGTTCGTGGCCACCTTCCAGTCCGTCGGCATCATGATCCTGATGCGCGGGGTGGTGGACGGCGGCGACGAGGCACAGGCCGTGGTGGCGGGCTCGGCGGTGCTGGTGGTGGCGTTCGTCGCGCTCAACCTGCTGGCCCAGTACTTCGGCCAGCTGCGCGGCAGCGGCGGCCTCGACCACTACGCCACCCTGCCGGTGCCGCCGGCCGCGGTGGTGCTCGGCGCGGCCGGCGCGTACGCCTCCTTCACCGTGCCGGGGACCGTGGTCACGGCGGTGTTCGGCTGTCTGCTGTTCGGGCTGCCGCTCACCCACCTGTGGGTACTGCTCGCGGTGATCCCGCTGGTCGGCGCCGCGCTGGCCGGGCTGGGCGCGGCCCTGGGCCTGCTCGCGCCCCGGCCGGAACTGGCCACGCTCCTTGGCCAGCTCGGCATGTCGGCGGCGCTGCTGCTCGGGGTGCTGCCCGCCGACCGGCTGCCGCAGGCGGTGCGGTTCGCCCGGGACCTGCTGCCGTCGACGTACGGCGTCGAGGCGCTCGCACGGACGTTCGCGACGCAGCCGGACTGGGCCCTCGTACTCGCCGACCTCGCGGTGTGCGGGGCGGTCGGGGTGGTCTCGCTGACCGTCGCCACCTGGGCGTATCGCCGGGCGGCCGTCCGGTGACGCGGCGCACAGCCGGGCCTGGCACGATGGCAGGGTGACCGCACCGCTGACTCCTCCGCCGCCACCCCACGAACACTCGTCCGCGTCGCACCAGGGACAGCCGGCGCCGGCCGGCGCGCACCTGGCGCACCCCGGGTACGGCGCCCCGGTCGAACCGGACGGGCCGGGCCTGAAGGCCGAGGTACGGCAGGCCGCCGTGATCACGGTGGCGGTGGCGGTGTCCGGGGCGCTGCTCGGCGTGCTGTGGTGGTGGCTGGCGCCGAGCGTGCCGCTGGTCGGCGACGTGGTGGACAAGAGCTGGGTGGTCTACCTCAAGGACTCCGAGGGCGAGCAGGCGGTCGGGGTGGACGGCACGTTCACGCTGCTGGCGCTGGCCTTCGGTCTGGTCAGCGCGCTGGCCGTGTTCCTGCTGCGGCGGCGCGGCGGCGTACCGCTGGTCGTGGCGCTCGGCGTCGGCGGGCTGCTGGGCGCGTTGCTGGCGTGGCGGGTCGGGGTGTGGCTCGGGCCGGCCCAGGACGTGGTCGCGCACGCGCGGGAGGCGGGCAAGGGGGTGACGTTCTCGGCGCCGCTGAAGCTCGGGGCCAAGGGGGCGTTGCTGGCCTGGCCGTTGGCCGGGTTGCTGGCGCACCTGGGGCTTACCGCGCTTTTCGGGCCGCGGGATCCCGAGCCGGTTGAGGGTGTTTAGCGGTTTTCGGGTGCGGCGCCGTTGTGGCTGGTCGCGCCCGCGCGGCGGGAGCCGCAGATCAAATACAGCCCCGCGCCCCTGGGGCGCCTGGGGTACCTATGCTGGACGGCGACCGTGGTTCGGGCGGCTTTTCCTTACGCGCCAGCGGCGTTTTCGGGTCCTCTTCGACATGTCCCCTCTGCTTAACGCAAGAGGGGCCGGGCGTCGAGGGGTTACGCACGTCCTACGGGGGCCAGCACCGCGTCAGTGAGGGTGGCCAGGTCGGTGGGGGCGAGTTCGATTTCCAGGCCGCGGCGGCCCGCCGAGACGCAGATCGTGGGATGGCCGGTGGCCGAGTCGTCCAGCACGGTGCGCAGCCGCTTGCGCTGGCCGAGCGGGGAGATGCCGCCCCGAACATAGCCCGTGGTGCGCTCCGCGAGGGCCGGGTCGGCCATCGCGGCCCGCTTGCCGCCCACCGCCGCGGCCAGTGCCTTCAGGTCCAGCTTGCCCGCGACCGGGACCACCGCGACGGTCAGCGCCCCGTCGACGTCCGCCACCAGCGTCTTGAACACCCGCTCCGGCGGGACACCCATCGCCTCGGCCGCCTCCTCGCCGTAGGACGGATGGGCGGGGTCGTGGTCGTAGGAGTGGACCGTGTACGGCACGTCCGCCGCCGTCAGGGCCACCGTCGCCGGCGTTCCCCCCGGCTGCTGCTTCTTCGCCTTCTTCGCCATCGTCGGCAGTTCCTCGTCGATACCGTCAGTTGAGACTGGTCGGGCCGCGCGTCAGCTCCGACGCGGGCAGTGACGGCAGGGTACGGATGACGGCCGTCTCGGTGCGCAGGAGTTTCAGCTCGTCGCGCAGCCGGGACGCGGTGTCCGGCGCCTGGAGCAGCCGCTGCTTGGTCGGCGTGTCCAGCATCATCGCGGCGGCCACCAGGTAGGACACCACGCCGGGCTCGTCCGGCAGGTCGGCGCCGGTGGTCAGGGACCGCTCGCGCGCGCCGGCCAGCCGCTTCTGGTACTGGCGGAACGCCCGCAGCACCCCTTCGGCCAGCGCGCCCGCCTCGTCGCCGGGCTCCTCGTCGAGGTGCTCCAGCTCGGCGGTCAGGAACGGCCCCGAGGTGTCCACGGAGAGCAGCCGCACCCGGGTGGTGCCGGTCGCCAGCACCTCGAAGGTGCCGCCGGGCCGCTCCCGGATCGTCGCGGCGTCCGCCACGCAGCCGACCTTGTGCAGCGCCTTGGCGGGGTCGGGGCCGAACCCCGCGGCGGCCCCGCGCTCGGGCACCGCCGTCGGATCGGGCAGCCCCGGCAGGCTCGGCGCCACCTCGTGGCCGTCCCGGATCGCCACGACGGCGAACCGGCGCGGCTCCTCCTCGGGGGTCTTCAGCAGCTCGCGCATCATGGCGCGATAGCGCTCCTCGAACACGTTGAGCGGAAGCACCAGCCCCGGGAACAGCACCGAGTTCAGGGGGAAGAGCGGAAGCCGGACGGTGGTCACGACACGGAAGCCTAATGCGCGCCGCGACCGGCGGGGGAACCGCGCCCGTCGCAGCCCGGCACCGGGACCTCGGCGGCCACCGCCGCGCGGACGCCGTCGCGCACCTGGAGGAACCGGCCGAGCGGGTCGTCCGCCTCCCGGTCCCACGGGAAGGAGGTGGCGTACGGGCCGGTCAGCCGCAACTGCTCCAGGGCCTCCGGCCGGCGCTCCAGCCGGACCAGGACGTAGACGAGGAGGTTGCGCAGCTCGGCCGGCCAGGGGTCGGCCGCCGGCTGCGCCGCCGACAGCGCGAGGGCCAGATCGGCGGCCGTGTGCAGCCGCGCCCGGTCCACCGCGCCCGCGCCGCCCCGGGTCAGGCACCGGAAGGCCGCCCGCAGCGGCAGCGCCCGCAGCGCGGTGCCCTCGGGGGCGTCCCGGGCGGCCGTCTCGGCGAAGTCCAGGCACTCGCGATGGGCGCCGGGCGAGGCGGCGGCCAGGTACCGCAGCGCCGCGAGATGGCAGCCGTAGTGATGGGGGTCGCGGCGCACCGCCTCGGCCCACAGCCGCTCGAACTCGGCGTGCCCGGCGCGCCGCCCCCGGGCCGAGTCCAGCGCGAGCCGCCACGGCACCGGGTCCCGGCCGCTGTTCGCGGCGGCTTCCGTGACCATCGGGGTGATCTGCCGCAGCGTCTCCGCGCGGTCCGGGGAGGCCCAGCACCGGTCGAGGGCCAGCCGCACCGTGACCAGCCGGCCGTCCGGGTCCTCGGGGTCGGCGGCGTGCCAGGCCCGCAGCCACTCGGGGCGCGAGCGGGCGAAGGCGGCCAGCCGGGACGTGTACCGGTCGCGGTGCTCCCAGCGCTCCCGGGCGCGGGTGTCGGCCAGCAGCGCGGCGGCGGGTTCGTGCGCGCCGTGCGCCGCGGCGACCAGCGCGGGGGCCAGCCGGTGGTCGGGCGCGTCGAGGAGTACGTCGTCGTCCGAGCAGTCGTCGAAGCAGCCGTCGAAGGACCCGGCGGGCGGGCGGGGGAGGGTGCCGCGCAGCCGAGTCGTGCGGAGGAACGCGCGTAGACGGGCCATGGTGTCGACCATTGAAAGTCCGCAGGTCGGGGCGGCGCCAGAGGGTTCACCGAACCTGTGGAAAGTTGTACGGACGGTGGCAAAGGGAGGGCAAAAGGTGAAGGTCTCTCGCGTTCCGGGGGCTTCGCGCTCCCGGATCCTCGCGTTCCCGGCTTCCCGGCTTCCCGGCTTCCCGGCGGCGCCCGCGTTCCCGTACGGCGGTCAGTTCCGGCGCAGCGTCCGCGTCGCGCCCGCCGCCACCGTGGTGGCCAGCACCCAGCCCAGCAGGATCAGTACCGCCGCCAGCCACTGCCAGCCGCCGGTCAGCCGCCAGTAGTTCATCTGGCCCAGGTCTATGACGGGCACCAGCAGGTCCAGCGCGAAGAGCGCGGGGTTCCAGGCCGGATGCTCACCGCCCTTGAGCGGCGCCAGGTCGGCGTACGAGAACGCCAGTGAGCCGGCCGCCCACAGCACCGCCAGCCACACCGCCGCCCGCCCCGGGCGGTAGCCGTAGCCGACGGTCCAGTCCTGGGCGTAGCCCCACAGCTTGGTGCCGATCGGCAGGCCCTCGCGGCGCCGGCGCTGCTTGGCGAGCAGCACCTCGCGGGCCTCCTCCTCCTCGCCGCCGGTCTTGAGCACGGCCGCGAGCAGCTCGTACGGCTCCGGGTTGTACTCGGCGGTCGCGGCGGTCACCCAGGCCAGCCGCTCGGCCAGCGGGAACGGGCCGCGCGGCACCAGGTTCTCGTAGGTGAAGCCGCCCATGTGCAGCCGGCCCGGGCCCGGCCAGCTGTCCGCCCGGTCGATCAGGTTGACCACCCGCGCGCCCGACAGCACCACCCGGCCCAGCGCCGGCCGCTCCCCGAGGAAGCGCAGTTCGGACGCCTGCACCCGGCGCAGCGACAGCTCCTGGTCGTTCTCGGTGAGGACGAAGTGGGCCTGTTCGAAGTCGACCGCGTCACCGAACCGTCCGTCGTCCAGCCGGATGCCGCCCCGGCACTCGAACCGCTGGATCCGCGTGCCCTCCGCCGGTGTGGTGCCCATGAACAGCGGATTGCCGAGGCTGCCCGGGGTCAGGTACAGCGAGCGTTCCACGGTCAGCTGCGGGGCGTTCAGCGCGAACCGGGCCCGCGGGTTGAACAGGCGGGCGCCGCGCAGGCTCAACGAGACGCCGATCTGGGCGCTGCGCAGCCGCAGCTCGCCGTGCGACTCCAGCATGTCCGCCTGGAGGTCCTGGCCGACGGTCAGACCGTCCCCGGCGATGGACCGGCCGCTGCGGTCCTGGTGCACCACCGCCTGGTTGAGCAGCAGGTCGGTGCCTATCTGGGCGTCGGTCAGCCGCACCCCGCCCGGAAACCGGCAGCGCGGCAGATGCAGGTCGCCCTCGGTCTGCAGCCGGGCCGCCTCGAGGCGGGGCACCGCGCAGTCCACCAGCCGCAGCGTCGAGAAGCGCGCCTCCGGCAGCAGGACCTCCCGCTCGAACCGGCAGCGGCGCAGCTCCACGTAGGACGTCACGGTGCCGCCCGCGAGGTCCATCGCGCCGCTGATCCGCACGCCGGCCAGCTTCAGCGCGGACACCCGGCCGGCCAGCGCGGGCGGTCCGTCCAGCAGCAGCCAGCACACGACGCGGGCCCGCACCGTGCGCTCCGGGCCCCAGGGCAGCGCGCCGTGCGGGTCGTCCTCGGCCGCGTCGCCGCTGCTCAGGTCGTACATGGTGCCGTTGCGGAAGGCCTGCCACATGCCGGCCTCGGCGGCGGTCAGGTCGTCGGGCAGCTCCGCGGCGCGGAGTTCTGCCACTTCGGTCACGACGGTTCACTTCCTCCCCTGCTGCTGACGGGTTGTTACCCCCGTACAACCGTTCATGCCCGCAGAGTGAGGCGCCGAACACTCTTGGTGACGAAGAACTTGAGAATCTCACGCTCGGTCATCCGGGCCCCGTATCAGTGAGTGGAATGCGCGAACGGGTGCCGACGCGGGTCTGAGAGAATTGGTCGCGTGATCTCCCGAATCGATCTGCGCGGCGACGCCCTCCCCGAGGGTGCCGCCCTGCGCGACCTGCTGCCCCGTGCCGACTTCGACGTCGCGGCCGCCCTGGACAAGGTGCGGCCCATCTGCGAGGACGTGCATCATCGGGGTGACGCGGCGCTGATCGACTTCGCCGAGAAGTTCGACGGTGTGCGGCTGGAGCGGGTGCGGGTGCCCGCCGAGGCCCTGGAGCAGGCCCTCGCCGGGCTGGACCCGGCGGTGCGCGCGGCCCTGGCGGAGTCCATCCGCCGCGCCCGCCTGGTCCACCGCGCGCAGCGCCGCAGCACGCACACCACCCAGGTGGTGTCCGGCGGCACGGTCACCGAGAAGTGGGTCCCGGTGGACCGGGTGGGGCTGTACGCGCCCGGCGGCCGCTCGGTCTACCCGTCCTCCGTGATCATGAACGTGGTGCCCGCCCAGGAGGCCGGCGTCCCGTCGATCGCGCTCGCCTCTCCTGCCCAGGCCGAATTCGACGGGCTGCCGCACCCCACCATCCTGGCCGCCTGTGCCCTGCTCGGCGTGGACGAGGTGTACGCGGCCGGCGGCGCCACCGCCGTCGCGATGTTCGCGTACGGCACCGAGTCCTGCCCGCCGGCGAACATGGTCACCGGCCCCGGCAACATCTGGGTGGCCGCCGCCAAGCGCTACTTCACCGGGAAGATCGGCATCGACGCCGAGGCCGGCCCCACCGAGATCGCCGTCCTCGCCGACGCCGGCGCCGACCCGGTGCACGTGGCCGCCGACCTGATCAGCCAGGCCGAGCACGACCCGCTCGCGGCGGCCGTCCTGGTCACCGACTCGGCCGAGCTGGCCGACGCGGTGGAGAAGGAGCTGGAGCCCCAGATCGCCGTCAGCAAGCACATCGCGGACCGGATCGTGCCCGCCCTCAAGGGCGAGCAGTCCGCGATCGTCCTGGTCGACGACATCGAGGACGGGCTCCGGGTCGTCGACGCCTACGGCGCCGAGCACCTGGAGATCCAGACCGCCGACGCCACCGAGGTGGCCGGCCGGGTGCGCAACGCGGGCGCGGTCTTCGTCGGCCCCTGGGCGCCGGTCTCGCTCGGCGACTACGCCGCCGGGTCCAACCACGTCCTGCCCACCGGCGGCTGCGCCTGCCACTCCTCCGGCCTGTCCGTGCAGTCCTTCCTGCGCGGCATCCACATCGTCGACTACACGCGCGACGCGCTGGCCGAGGTCGCGCACCACGTGGTGACGCTGGCCGAGGCGGAGGACCTGCCCGCGCACGGCGCGGCGATCAAGGCGCGGTTCGAGTGGAAGGTGCCCGGAAGCAAGTGAGCGACATCCGCATCGACGATCTCCCCGTACGGGACGAGCTGCGCGGCAAGTCCCCCTACGGCGCGCCCCAGCTGGACGTCCCGGTACGGCTGAACACCAACGAGAACCCCTACCCGCTCCCCGAGGAGCTGGTCGACCGCATCACCGAGCGGGTCCGCGAGGCCGCCCGGCACCTCAACCGCTACCCCGACCGGGACGCGGTCGAGCTGCGCACCCGGCTCGCCGAGTACCTCACCGACACCACCGGCCACCGCGTCGGCGCGGCGAACGTCTGGGCGGCCAACGGCTCCAACGAGGTCATCCAGCAGCTCCTCCAGACCTTCGGCGGCCCCGGTCGCACCGCCATCGGCTTCGAGCCGTCGTACTCGATGCACGGCCTGATCGCGCGCGGCACCGGCACCGGCTGGATCTCCGGTCCCCGTAACGACGACTTCACCATCGACCTGGCGGCGGCCGAGCGGGCCATCGCCGCGCACCGGCCCGACGTCGTCTTCATCACCACCCCCAACAACCCCACCGGCACTGCCGTCCCCCCGCAGACGGTCCGCGCGCTCTACGACGCCGCCCAGGCGGCGAAGCCGTCGATGGTCGTCCTGGACGAGGCGTACATCGAGTTCAGCCACGGCGACTCGCTGCTGTCGCTGCTCGACGGCCGCCCGCACCTGGTGGTCTCGCGGACCATGTCCAAGGCGTTCGGCGCGGCCGGACTGCGCCTCGGCTACCTCGCCGCCGACCCGGCCGTGGTCGACGCCGTCCAGCTGGTCCGGCTGCCGTACCACCTGTCCGCCGTCACCCAGGCGACCGCGCTGGCCGCCCTGGAGCACACCGGCACGCTGCTGAAGTACGTCGAGCAGCTCAAGACCGAACGGGACCGGCTGGTTTCCGAACTGCTCGCCATCGGCTACGAAGTGACCGAGTCAGACGCGAACTTCGTCCAGTTCGGACGCTTCGACGACGCCCACGCGGTCTGGCAGCAGATCCTCGACCGGGGCGTCCTGGTCCGGGACAACGGTGTGCCGGGGTGGCTGCGGGTCACCGCCGGGACCCCGGCCGAGAACGACGCGTTCCTCGACGCGGTACGTGAACTGCAGTGTTCTGTGGGGGGAACCCCCACACCCCCTAAGGAGCAGAGCGCATGAGCCGCGTAGGACGCGTGGAACGCGTGACCAAGGAGACCTCGGTCCTGGTCGAGATCGATCTCGACGGCACCGGCAAGACCGACATCGCCACCGGCGTCGGCTTCTACGACCACATGCTCGACCAGCTCGGCCGGCACGGTCTGTTCGACCTGACCGTGAAGACCGAGGGCGACCTGCACATCGACTCGCACCACACCATCGAGGACACCGCCCTCGCGCTGGGCGCCGCCTTCAAGCAGGCCCTCGGCGACAAGGTGGGGATCTACCGCTTCGGCAACTGCACGGTCCCGCTGGACGAGTCCCTCGCCCAGGTCACCGTCGACCTGTCCGGCCGCCCGTACCTCGTGCACACCGAGCCCGAGACCATGGCGCCGATGATCGGCGAGTACGACGTCACCATGACCCGGCACATCCTGGAGTCGTTCGTCGCCCAGGCCCAGGTCGCCCTGCACGTCCACGTGCCCTACGGGCGCAACGCGCACCACATCGTGGAGTGCCAGTTCAAGGCGCTCGCCCGCGCCCTGCGCTACGCCTGTGAGCGCGACCCGCGCGCGGCCGGCATCCTGCCCTCCACGAAGGGCGCGCTGTGAACGGCACCTCGACCGTACTGATCATCGTCGGGCTCTTCCTGGTCGGCGGGATCATCTCGTTCGCCAAGCAGCAGATGCCCAAGAGCCTGATCGTGCTGCTCTCCATCGGCGCCGCGATGTGCCTGCTCGCGGGCATCCTGCGACTGGAGGTGTGGAATTGAGCACCAAGCGCGTCGTGGTCTTCGACTACGGCTTCGGAAACGTGAGGTCGGCCGAGCGCGCCCTCGCGCGCGCGGGCGCCGACGTCGAGATCACCCGTGACTTCGACACCGCGATGAACGCCGACGGCCTGCTGGTCCCCGGCGTCGGCGCGTTCGCCGCCTGCATGAAGGGCCTCAAGGAGGCGCGCGGCGACTGGATCGTCGACCGGCGGCTGTCCGGCGGCCGCCCCGTCCTGGGCATCTGCGTCGGCATGCAGATCCTCTTCGCGCGGGGCATCGAGCACGGCGTGGCGGCCGAGGGCCTGGACGAGTGGCCCGGCACGGTCGGCCCGCTCCAGGCCGACGTCGTCCCGCACATGGGCTGGAACACCGTCGAGGCCCCCGAGGACTCCCGGCTGTTCGCCGGCCTGGACGCGGCCGCCCGCTTCTACTTCGTGCACTCCTACGCCGTCCACGACTGGTCGCTGGAGGTTCACAACCCGGCGATGACCGCCCCCAAGGTCACCTGGTCCACGCACGGCAAGCCCTTCGTGGCCGCCGTGGAGAACGGCGCGCTGTGGGCCACCCAGTTCCACCCCGAGAAGTCCGGCGACGCCGGTGCCCAGCTCCTCACCAACTGGATCGGAACCCTGTAGCGACATGGCCAAGCTCGAACTCCTCCCCGCCGTCGACGTCCGCGACGGCCAGGCCGTCCGCCTCGTGCACGGCGAGTCCGGCACCGAGACGTCCTACGGCTCCCCCCTGGAGGCCGCCCTCGCCTGGCAGAACTCCGGCGCCGAGTGGCTGCACCTGGTCGACCTGGACGCCGCCTTCGGCACCGGTGACAACCGCGCGCTGATCGCCGAGGTCGCCGCGGCCATGGACATCAAGGTCGAGCTGTCCGGCGGCATCCGCGACGACGACACCCTCGCCGCCGCCCTCGCCACCGGCTGCAAGCGCGTCAACCTGGGCACCGCCGCCCTGGAGACCCCCGAGTGGGTCGCCAAGGTCATCGCCGAGCACGGCGACCAGATCGCCGTCGGTCTCGACGTACGCGGCACCACGCTGCGCGGCCGGGGCTGGACCCGCGACGGCGGCGACCTCTACGAGACGCTGGCCCGCCTCGACCAGGAGGGCTGCGCCCGGTACGTGGTCACCGACATCGCCAAGGACGGCACCCTCCAGGGCCCCAACCTGGAGCTGCTGAAGAACGTCTGCGCGGCCACCGACCGGCCGGTGGTCGCGTCCGGCGGCGTGTCGTCCCTGGCCGACCTGCGCGCGCTGGCCTCCCTGGTCCCGCTCGGTGTCGAGGGCGCCATCGTCGGGAAGGCCCTGTACGCGAAGGCGTTCACCCTGGAAGAGGCCCTGGAGGCTGTGTCGCTATGACATCCGAAGCCGTACGGCGTGTGCAGAGCGGAAGCACCTGGGAGGAGTCCTTCGGTTTCTCACGCGCCGTCGCGGCGGGCGACCGGGTGCTGGTCGCGGGCACCACCGCGTTCAAGGGCGACGTGGTCTACGGCGAGGGCGACCCCTACGAACAGGCCAAGGTCGCCTTCACCAGCGCCCTGGAGGCGATCGCCGCCTACGGGCTGGGCGTCGAGTCCGTGATCCGCACCCGCGTCTACCTCGCGCACGCGCGCGACGTCGACGCGGTGGGCCGGGCCCACAAGGAGATCTTCGACGCGGTACGCCCGGTCACGACCCTCCTGGTCGTGCAGGGCTTCATCGACTCCCGGGTCCTGGTGTCGGTGGAAGTGGAAGCATTCAGAGGCACACCGGAGGAACTTCAGTCATGACCCTGGCGGTCCGAGTCATCCCCTGCCTGGACGTGGACAACGGCCGGGTCGTCAAGGGCGTCAACTTCCAGAACCTGCGCGACGCGGGCGACCCCGTCGAGATGGCCAAGATCTACGACGCCGAGGGCGCCGACGAGCTGACCTTCCTGGACATCACCGCCTCCTCGGGCAACCGGGAGACGACGTACGACGTCGTGCGGCGCACCGCCGAGCAGGTCTTCATCCCGCTCACCGTCGGCGGCGGCGTACGCACCGCCGAGGACGTCGACAAGCTGCTGCGGGCCGGCGCCGACAAGGTCGGTGTCAACACCGCCGCGATCGCCCGGCCCGAGCTGATCCGCGAGATCGCCGAGCGGTTCGGCCGCCAGGTGCTGGTCCTGTCCGTGGACGCCCGCCGCACCGAGGCCGGCACCTTCGAGGTCACCACCCACGGCGGCCGCAAGGGCACCGGCATCGACGCCGTCGAGTGGGCGCACCGGGCGGCCGAGCTGGGCGCCGGGGAGATCCTGCTGAACAGCATGGACGCGGACGGCACCAAGGACGGGTACGACCTGGAGATGATCGCGGCGGTACGCAAGCACGTGACCGTGCCGGTGATCGCCTCCGGCGGGGCGGGGCGGCTGGCCGACTTCCCGCCGGCCGTCGCGGCGGGGGCGGACGCGGTGCTGGCCGCGTCGGTGTTCCACTTCGGGGATCTGCGGATCGGGGATGTGAAGGGGGCGCTGCGGGGAGCGGGGCACGCCGTTAGGTGACGGTGCGCCGCGCACACTGGCCTCAGAGGCCGAGCTTCTTGGTCTCGTGCACCCGGGCGATCGCCTCCTTGTCCCCGTCCAGCTCCACCGCCGCCGCGCTCTGCCGCCCGAACGCGAACATCAGCAGCTCGGCGGGCTCGCCGGTGACCGTCACCACCGGCGCACCCCGGTGCGCGACCGCCGTCTGCCCGTCCGGGCGGCGCAGCACCAGCCCGGTCGGCACCCCGCGGCCCAGCAGCCGGGCGGTGCGCTCCAGCCGGGACCACAGGGCGTCCTGGAAGACCGGGTCCAGCTCGCGCGGCGTCCAGTCCGGCTGCGCGCGGCGGACGTCCTCGGTGTGGACGTAGAACTCCACCGTGTTCGCCGCCTCGTCGAGCTGCTTGACGGCGAACGGCGAGAAGCGCGGCGGGCCGGTGCGCAGGAGCTGGAGCAGCTCCTCGTAGGGCTTCGCGGCGTACTCCTCCATCACCCGCTCCAGCCGGGACGCCAGCGGCTTGATCACCGCACCGCCCACGGCGTCCGGCCGCCGCTCGCGCACCACCAGGTGCGCGGCGAGATCACGGGTGCGCCAGCCCTCGCACAGGGTGGCGGCGTCCGGGCCCGCCGTCTCCAACAGGTCGGCCAGCAGAAGGCGTTCACGCTTGGCGAAAGTCGACATGGGGTCAGCCTACGGCCGTATTCCGGGTCCGCACAGTGGACAGCGCCGGGCGGTCCGTTCGGTACGCGGCACAATGGTCGGCATGACCAGCACGCCCCCCGTCCCGCCCAGCGCACTCGCCCCGGAGCTCGCCGCCCGCCTCAAGCGCGGCCCGGACGGTCTCCTGCCCGCCATCGCCCAGCAGTACGACACCGGTGAGGTGCTGATGCTCGGCTGGATGGACGACGAGGCGCTGCACCGCACGCTGACCACCGGCCGGTGCACCTACTGGTCGCGCAGCCGGCGCGAGTACTGGGTCAAGGGCGACACCTCCGGGCACGTCCAGTGGGTGAAGTCGGTCGCGCTGGACTGCGACGCCGACACCGTGCTGGTCAAGGTCGACCAGGTCGGCGCCGCCTGCCACACCGGCGCCCGCACCTGCTTCGACGCCGACGTACTCCTGAAGGAAGGCGATCTCGGCACCCCGGCCGGAGATCAGTAAGGTCTGCCGCCATGGACCTCGACACGTTCCGCAAGCTGGCCGCCGACCGACGGGTCATCCCGGTCACCCGCAAACTCCTCGCCGACGGCGACACCCCGGTCGCGCTGTACCGCAAGCTCGCCGCCGAACGCCCCGGCACCTTCCTGCTGGAGTCGGCGGAGAACGGACGGGCCGCGTTTCAATGGTCCAGGTACTCCTTCGTCGGCGTCCGCAGCGCCGCCACCCTCACCGAGCGGGACGGCCGCACCCACTGGACCGGCACCCCGCCGGTCGGCGTCCCCGTCGAGGGCGACCCGCTCGCCGCGCTGCGCGCCACCGTCGAGACCCTGCACACCCCCCGCCAGGACGGCCTGCCGCCCTTCACCGGCGGCATGGTCGGCTACCTCGGCTACGACATCGTCCGCCGCCTGGAGAAGGTCGGCCCGGGGGAGCGGGACGACCTGAAGCTCCCCGAGCTGACCATGCTGCTGACCAGCGACCTCGCCGTGATGGACCACTGGGAGGGCACGGTCGTCCTGATCGCCAACGCGATCAACCACAACGACCTGGCCACCGGCGTCGACGAGGCGTACGCCGACGCGGTCGCCCGCCTCGACGCGATGGAGGCCGACCTGTCCCGCCCGGTGGCCCAGCCGCCCGCCGCGCTGCCGCCCTCCGAGCTGCCCGAGTACACCGCCCGCTGGGGCGGCCCCGACTTCCAGCAAGCCGTGGAGGACATCAAGGAGCGCATCCGGGCCGGGGAGGCCTTCCAGGTCGTCCCCTCCCAGCGCTTCGAGACGCCGTGCACCGCGAGCGCCCTGGACGTCTACCGGGTGCTGCGGGCCACCAACCCCTCGCCGTACATGTACCTGTTCCGCTTCGACGGCTTCGACGTGGTCGGCTCGTCCCCGGAGGCACTGGTCAAGGTCGAGGACGGCCGGGCGCTGCTGCACCCCATCGCCGGCACCCGGCACCGCGGCGCCACCCCGCAGGAGGACCAGGCCCTCGCCGACGAGCTGCTCGCCGACCCCAAGGAGCGCGCCGAGCACCTGATGCTCGTCGACCTCGGCCGCAACGACCTGGGCCGGGTCTGCGAACCGGGCTCCGTCGAGGTCGTCGACTTCATGTCGGTGGAGCGCTACTCGCACGTCATGCACATCGTCTCCACGGTCACCGGGCAGGTCGCCGCGGGCCGCACCGCCTTCGACGTGCTCACCGCCTGCTTCCCGGCCGGCACCCTCTCCGGCGCCCCCAAGCCGCGCGCCCTCCAGATCATCGACGAACTCGAACCCGCCCGGCGCGGGTTGTACGGCGGCTGCGTCGGCTACCTCGACTTCGCCGGCGACTCCGACACCGCCATCGCCATCCGCACCGCCCTGCTGCGCGACGGCACCGCCTACGTCCAGGCGGGCGCCGGGATCGTCGCCGACTCCGACCCGGTCGCCGAGGACACCGAGTGCCGCAACAAGGCGGCGGCGGTGCTCCGCGCGGTGCACACCGCGGGCCGGCTCGCGGAAGGGACGAGGCTCACGTGAACCCCGGGTGACCGATTGCCCGGGGTTCAGGCGATAGTGGAGTACGTGACTGCTGCTGTTCCTTCCCCCCGTACCGAAGCCGCCGGGCCCGCCCGGTCCGGCCGCCACAGCCTCGCCCTCGCGCTGCTGAGCGGCGCGCTGGGCGCGGCCGTCGCCCTGCTGGCCACCCGCCAGGAGTGGTCCCACGGCACCGCGACGGTGGCCGGCGGCGACTTCCCGCTGACCGCCCAGGGCAGCGACGTCACGGGCGTGCCCGCGGCGCTCGCCATAGTGGGCCTGGCCGCGCTGGTCGCCGTCTTCGCCGTCCGCCGCGCCGGCCGGTACGCGGTCGCCGCACTGCTCGCGCTGTGCGGCGTGGGCACGATCGTCGCCGCCGTGACCGGCGCCTCGGACAGCGCCGCCCTCGACGACCAGGCCGCCCAGGCGGCCGGCGCCACCTCGGCCACCGTGCACGCCCTCGGCCACACCGCCTGGCCCTACGTCGCGGCGGCGGGCGGCGTGCTGCTCCTGCTGGCCGGGCTGCTCGCGCTGCGCTACGGCCGCCAGTGGCCCGCCATGTCCGGCCGCTACGAACGCTCCGGCGCCCCCCGCCCGCGCCGCCCCGCCAAGGCGGCGGACCCGGAACGCCCCGAGGAACTCTGGAAGGCCCTGGACCGCGGCGAGGACCCGACCGGCGCCTGAGCCGCCGCGCGGGCGCGATTACCGCCGCGCGCGCGTGGGCACCCGGATCACGCCCCCTGATGCGCACCCCACCGCACACCGCTCGCGCGCGTGCGGGAGAATGACCGGGAGCGTCCAGCTCGAGCACGTACAGCGACACGTACACAGCAGCGACACGTACACGGCAACGAGGAGCCAGCAATGTCGGACAGCAGCCACGGCCACACCCCGGCCGCCTGGACCGGTGTCATCATCGCCTTCATCGGGTTCTGCATCGCGGGCGTCTTCATGGTCATGGCCCAGCCGGTGGGCTTCTGGGTCGGCATGGCGATCACCCTCCTCGGCGCCGTCGTCGGCGGGATCATGCGCATGATGGGCATGGGCCAGCCGAAGGACACCCACCCGGTGCACAAGACCACCGAGCCGGGGCAGCGGCAGCCGGCCGGCATCAAGGCCTGACCCGGGCGCGACGCACGGACGGCGAGGCGAGGGGCGGCCGGCTCTTGGGTGCCGGGACCGCCCCTCACCCATGTCCGAGGGGCACAATGCACGGCATGGACGCCGACCGCCGCGACCCGTCGCACTACCTGCCGCACCCGCCCGCCCGCGCCGCCCGGCTGGCCGCGCCGGCCGCCGCGCTCGCCGCCGTCGCGGCGGCCTTCGGCTACGTCGGGACGGTCGACCCCAACGAACCCGGCCACTACCCGGTCTGCCCGCTGCTGCGCTTCACCGGCGTCTACTGCCCCGGCTGCGGCGGCCTGCGCAGCGCCCACGCGTTCCTGCACGGCGACCTGCCGGCGGCGCTCCAGGCCAACGCCCTGGCGGTGGTCGGCTATCTGGCCCTGGCCGTCCTGTGGACCGTCTGGGTGGTCCGCGCGGTCCGCGGCCGTCCCGTGCGTCTCGACCTCGGCCCCGTCCACCTGTGGACGCTGGGCGGGTCGCTGCTGGTCTTCACCCTGGTCCGGAACCTGCCGTTCGGTGACTGGCTGCACCCTTGATCACCACGGGAACGACCAGGTGGGAAGAGCGACGTCAACCGGATGCGAGACCGGCGCCCTCCTGCGGATACCATCGAAGCGAAGCCGTACCGAGAACCGAACCGCCCGGAACTGGAAGGGGACCGCTCGCGTGAGTGTGCTCGACGAGATCATCGACGGAGTCCGTGCCGACCTCGCGGAGCGGCAGGCTCGGGTCAGCCTCGACGAGCTCAAGGAGCGCGCCGCCAAGGCCCCCGCCGCCAAGGACGGCGCCGCCGCGCTCAAGGGCGACGGCGTCAAGGTCATCTGCGAGGTCAAGCGCTCCAGCCCCTCCAAGGGCGCGCTGGCCGCCATCGCCGACCCCGCCGCCCTCGCCGCCGACTACGAGGCGGGCGGCGCCGCCGTCATCTCGGTCCTCACCGAGCAGCGCCGCTTCGGCGGCTCGCTGGCCGACCTGGAGGCGGTCCGGGCCCGGGTGGACATCCCGGTGCTGCGCAAGGACTTCATCGTCACCTCGTACCAGCTGTGGGAGGCCCGCGCGTACGGCGCCGACCTCGCGCTGCTGATCGTCGCCGCCCTGGACCAGCCGGCCCTGGAGTCGCTGATCGAGCGCGCCGAGTCCATCGGCCTCACCCCGCTGGTCGAGGTGCACGACGAGGACGAGGTGGACCGCGCGGTCGAGGCCGGCGCCAAGGTCATCGGGGTCAACGCGCGCAATCTGAAGACCCTCAAGGTCGACCGCGGCACCTTCGAACGGGTCGCCCCCGAGATCCCGGAGGGCCTGATCAAGGTCGCCGAGTCCGGCGTCCGCGGCCCGCACGACCTGATCGCCTACGCCAACGAGGGCGCCGACGCCGTCCTGGTCGGCGAATCCCTGGTCACCGGCCGCGACCCCAAGACCGCGGTCGCCGACCTGGTGGCAGCCGGCGAACACCCGGCCATCCGGCACGGCCGCAGCTGACCCCCCGGTAGGCTTGATCCCGATGACTTCCTTGCTCGCCCTGGCTCCCCGGGACCCGTACGCCCGCCTCGCGCGCGGCTGCCGGCCCCGAGGCTGCCGCGCGCCCGCGCGCCGCGTTCACGGGCGCAGGGTCCGCTACGTCATCGGTGACGAACCGGGGCAAGTGAACGGCATGCGATGGCACCGACGCCCTCAGGGGCGCGGGGAACTGCGCGACCAGCCACGTACGGCCTGAACCCGGCCGACAAGCCCCGCCCCCACGGCGATTCGTGTCTTTCAAGCCACTCACCGTGAGGTACACGCATGCCCAGCACCTTCTTCATCCCCGACCCCGAGGGTCAGGTCCCCAGCGCCGAAGGCTACTTCGGCGCGTTCGGCGGCAAGTTCATCCCGGAGGCCCTCGTCGCCGCCGTCGACGAGGTCGCCGTCGAGTACGACAAGGCCAAGCACGACCCCGAGTTCGCCCGCGAACTCGACGACCTCCTCGTCCACTACACCGGCCGCCCCAGCTCCCTCACCGAGGTCCCCCGGTTCGCCGCGCAGGCCGGCGGCGCTCGCGTCTTCCTCAAGCGCGAGGACCTCAACCACACCGGCTCGCACAAGATCAACAACGTGCTGGGCCAGGCCCTGCTCACCAAGCGGATGGGCAAGACCCGGGTCATCGCGGAGACCGGCGCCGGCCAGCACGGCGTCGCGACCGCCACCGCCTGCGCGCTCTTCGGCCTCGACTGCACCATCTACATGGGCGAGATCGACACGCAACGCCAGGCGCTCAACGTGGCCCGGATGCGGATGCTCGGCGCCGAGGTCATCGCCGTGAAGTCCGGCAGCCGCACCCTGAAGGACGCCATCAACGAGGCGTTCCGCGACTGGGTCGCCAACGTCGACCGCACCCACTACCTGTTCGGCACGGTCGCCGGCCCGCACCCCTTCCCGGCGATGGTCCGCGACTTCCACCGCGTGATCGGCGTCGAGGCCCGCCGCCAGCTCCTGGAGCAGGCCGGCCGGCTCCCCGACGCCGCGATCGCCTGCGTCGGCGGCGGCTCCAACGCCATCGGCCTGTTCCACGCCTTCATCCCCGACACCGGCGTCCGCCTGATCGGCTGCGAGCCCGCCGGACACGGCATCGAGACCGGCGAGCACGCGGCCACCCTGTCGGCCGGCGAGCCCGGCATCCTGCACGGCTCCCGCTCCTACGTCCTCCAGGACGACGAGGGCCAGATCACCGAGCCGTACTCGATCTCGGCCGGCCTCGACTACCCCGGCATCGGCCCCGAGCACAGCTACCTCAAGGACTCCGGCCGCGCCGAGTACCGCGCGGTCACCGACGACGCCGCCATGCGGGCGCTGCGCCTGCTGTCGCGCACCGAGGGCATCATCCCGGCCATCGAGTCCGCGCACGCCCTGGCCGGCGCCCTGGAGGTCGGCCGGGAGCTGGGCCCGGACGGGCTGATCGTCGTCAACCTGTCCGGCCGCGGCGACAAGGACATGGACACCGCCGCCCGCTACTTCGGGCTCTACGACACCGACGCCGAAGTCGCCGAAGACGCCTCCGGCACCGCCGAGATCGAGGGGGACGCCCAGTGAGCGGCAACCTGCACCTGCTGGACGACACCCTCGCCGCCGCGAAGGCCGAGGGCCGGGCCGCCCTCATCGCCTACCTCCCGGCCGGGTTCCCGACCGTGGACGGCGGCATCGAGGCGGTCAAGGCCGTCATCGACGGCGGCGCCGACGTGGTCGAGGTCGGCCTGCCGCACAGCGACCCGGTCCTGGACGGCCCGGTCATCCAGACCGCCGACGACATCGCCCTGCGCGGCGGCGTCCGGATCGCCGACGTACTGCGCACGGTCCGCGAGGCGTACCGGGCCACCGGCAAACCGATCCTGGTCATGACGTACTGGAACCCGGTCGACCGCTACGGCGTCGAGCGGTTCACCGCCGAGCTGGCCGAGGCGGGCGGCGCCGGGTGCATCCTGCCCGACCTGCCGGTCCAGGAGTCGGCGCTGTGGCAGGAGCACGCCCGCAAGCACGGGCTGGCCACCGTCTTCGTGGTCGCGCCCAGCAGCAGGGACGAGCGGCTCGCCGCGATCACCGAGGCCGGCACCGGCTTCGTCTACGCCTCCTCCCTGATGGGCGTCACCGGCACCCGCGAGACGGTCGGCTCGCAGGCCGCGGACCTGGTCCGGCGCACCCGCGCCAGCACCGGCACCCCGGTCTGCGTCGGGCTCGGCGTCTCCAACGCCGCGCAGGCCGCCGAGGTGGCCCGGTTCGCCGACGGCGTGATCGTCGGCTCCGCGTTCGTCAAGCGGATGCTGGACGCCCCCGACCACGCGGCCGGCCTCGAGGGCGTGCGCGCCCTCGCCCGGGACCTCGCCCAGGGCGTGCGCGCCCACGCGTAACTCGAACGGGTGGACCTGGGGCCGGGGAGGCGCGGTGCGCCTCCCCGGTTCGTTCTGCGGGATGTGAGTGAGAAGAACCGTGAGGGAAAGCGCACCGCCCGCGAGCGGCTGGCGGTCGAGCGCGAGAAGCAGAAGGGCGCCGAGAAGCGCCGGCGCGTGCTGGTCGTGGCCGCGGCCGTCGTCGGGGTCCTCGGCGTCGCCGCCGCGATCGGCGTCGTAGCGGCCGAGGCCGGCAAGGACGACGGCGACGAGGCGTCCGGCCCGGTCGTGGTGCCCTCGGGCGCCCAGGGCAAGGACAGCCTCGCGATCCCCGTCGGCAAGGAGAGCGCCAAGTCCACGCTCACCGTCTGGGAGGACTTCCGCTGCCCCGCCTGCAACAGTTTCGAACAGGCGTACCGCTCGGTGATCCATGAGCTGACCGATGCCGGACAGCTCAAGGTCGACTACCACCTGGCGACCATCATCGACGGCAACATGGGCGGCACCGGCTCCCGCACCGCCGCCAACGCCGCCGCCTGCGCCCAGGACGCCGGGAAGTTCCCCGCGTACCACGACGTGCTCTACGACAACCAGCCCCGGGAGACCGACGACGCCTTCGCCAAGACCGACAAGCTGATCGAGCTGGCCGGCAAGGTCGACGGCCTCGACACGCCGGCCTTCCGCACGTGCGTCACGGACGGCACGCACAACGGCTGGGTCGACAAGTCGGCCGCCGCCTTCCGGGACGGCGGCTTCACCGGCACGCCCACCGTGCTGTTCGGCGACAAGAACATCTACGCGGACCAGTCGATGACCCCGGCGAAGCTGAAGCAGATGGTGCAGGACGAGAACAAGTAGGGGCATCTCGCCGGTGCCTGTTATGGACCCGTAGCCGGGCCGCCCGGCGCGGGCCCGGTCCGGCACGGTAGCGTCGGCCCTGTCATGGAACTTGCCTTCATTCCCAGCCCGTCGCGCGGGGTGCTGCACCTCGGCCCGATTCCGCTGCGCGGCTACGCGTTCTGCATCATCATCGGCGTCTTCGTCGCCGTCTGGCTCGGCAACAAGCGCTGGGTGGCCCGCGGCGGACAGTCCGGCACGGTGGCCGACATCGCGGTCTGGGCCGTCCCCTTCGGCCTGGTCGGCGGCCGGCTCTACCACGTGATCACCGACTACGAGCTGTACTTCAGCGAGGGCCGGGACTGGGTGGACGCCTTCAAGATCTGGGAGGGCGGCCTCGGCATCTGGGGCGCGATCGCGCTGGGCGCGCTGGGCGCCTGGATCGGCTGCCGCCGCCGCGGCATCCCGCTGCCCGCCTGGGCCGACGCCGTCGCCCCCGGCATCGTGCTGGCCCAGGCCATCGGCCGCTGGGGCAACTGGTTCAACCAGGAGCTGTACGGGCGCGAGACCGACCTGCCCTGGGCGCTGCACATCACGTCCACGGCGGACGGCCGCATCCCGGGCTACTACCACCCGACGTTCCTGTACGAGTCGCTGTGGTGCGTCGGCGTGGCGCTGCTCGTCATCTGGGCCGACCGCCGCTTCAAGCTCGGGCACGGCCGGGCCTTCGCGCTGTACGTCGCCGCGTACTGCGCGGGCCGGTTCTGGATCGAGTACATGCGGGTCGACGACGCCCACCACATCCTGGGCCTGCGCCTGAACAACTGGACCGCGCTGTTCGTGTTCCTGCTGGCGGTCGCGTACATCGTGGTGTCGGCGAAGAAGCGGCCGGGCCGGGAGGCCGTGGTCGAGCCGGGCGCGGCGGGCGACGGCGCCGGGGACGGCACGGACGGCGCCGACGACCCGAAGAGCGCCGACGACGCTCCGGGCGAGGGTGAGAAGGACGACGACACCCGGCAGGACGTGACGGACGGGGCCGACGTGACCGACGGGGCCGGTTCGGCGAAGAAGAGCTGACCGCCGCACCTCGACGAGGGCGCCCGGGGCCGTACCGCCCCGGGCGCCCTCGTGTGCGCTACGGCCGCCGGGACAGCGACAGCGTCCGCCGCGCCGCCGCGACCACCGCCGCGTCGACGAACCGCCCGTCCGGCAGCGCCAGGGCGCCCTGCTCCACCGCCGCCGCCTTCAGCACCGCCTCGGCCGCGTCCAGCTCCGCCGCGCCGGGCAGATACGCCCGCTCGATGACCGGCAGCTGACGGGGGTGGATGGCGGCCCGCCCCAGGAACCCCAGGGACCGCCCGTGGGCGCAGGACGCGGCGAGTGAGGCCAGGTCCCGGGTGTCGGGGTGGACGGACTGGCAGGGCGGCGCCAGCCCCGCCGCCCGGGCGGCGACGACCACCCGGGAGCGGCAGAAGTCGAGGCCGGTGCCGCCGCTCACCCCCAGGTCGGCGCGGAGGTCGGCCTCGCCGAGAGCGATGCCGCGCACGGCCGGGTGGGCGGCGGCGATCAGGTACGCCCGCTCCACCCCGAGGGCCGACTCCAGCAGCGGGTACAGCGGCACCCCGGCCGCCGCCCCCGCCACCCGGACCACCTGGTCCGGCGCGGTCACCTTGGGCAGCCGCAGTCCGGACAGACCGGGCAGCGCGGCCACCGCGGCCAGGTCGGCCGCCGCCCACCCGCTGTCCAGGGCGTTGACCCGGACGTGCACCGGCACCGGCTGCGGGGCGCCGAGCAGCTCGGCGGTGGCGGCGCGGGCGTACTCCTTGCGGTCCGGGGCGACCGCGTCCTCCAGGTCCACGATCACCACGTCGGCGCCGCAGGTCAGCGCCTTCGCCACCACGTCCGGCCGGTCGCCGGGGGCGTACAGCCAGGTCAGCGGGTGCGGGGTCATACGGCGCCCGCCTCGCGCAGCAGTTTCAGGTCGCCCGGGGTCAGGCCCAGCTCGCTGAGCACCTCGTCGGTGTCCGCGCCGTGCGGCCGGCCCGCCCAGCGGATCGCGCCCGGCGTGGCGGACAGCCGGAACAGGACGTTCTGCATCCGCAGCGGCCCCAGCTCCGGGTCGTCGACCGTCGTCACGCTGTCCAGCGCCTGGTACTGGGGATCGGCCATGACATCCCGTACGTCCTGGACCGGGGCGATGGCGGCCTCGGCCGCCTCGAAGGCGGCGAGCACCTCGGCGCGGGGGCGGCCGGCGATCCAGTCGCCGACCGCCGTGTCCAGCAGGTCGGCGTGGTGGGCCCGGCCGGCGCCGGTCGCGAACCAGGGCTCGTCGATCAGCTCGGGGCGGCCCACCAGGCGCAGCACCCGCTCGGCCACCGACTGGGCGGAGGTGGACACGGCGACCCAGGTGCCGTCGGCGGTGCGGTA
The DNA here is from genome assembly GCF_052216785.1 of Streptomyces sp. JW3. Taxonomy (NCBI): domain Bacteria; kingdom Bacillati; phylum Actinomycetota; class Actinomycetes; order Kitasatosporales; family Streptomycetaceae; genus Streptomyces; species Streptomyces sp. JW3. Next base: position 60,515 of record NZ_JBQOUX010000022.1, read on the forward strand.
GGTGTTGCGCGGGGCGTTGTTCGCGGACCGGTTGCCGGTGCGCGGTTGGACGTGGCCGAGCTGGTCGTACCAGAGCGGCTGCGGGCCGAGCACGGTCAGGATCGGTTCGATGATCGCCATGTCGACGACCTGGCCCTCGCCGGTCCGGTCCCGGGCCGCCAGCGCGGTCAGCACCGCGTACGCCGTGGCCAGCGCGGCGATCGAGTCGGCCAGGCCGAACGGCGGCAGGGTCGGCGGCGCGTCCGGCTCGCCGGTCATCGCGGCGAAGCCGCTCATCGCCTCGGCGAGGGTACCGAAGCCGGGGCGATGGGAGTAAGGACCGAACTGGCCGAAGCCGGTGACGCGGGTGAGGACCAGCCGGGGGTTGACCTCGCGCAGTTCGTCCCAGCCCAGGCCCCATCGCTCCAGGGTGCCGGGGCGGAAGTTCTCGATCACGACGTCCGCGCCGGCGGCGAGGCGCAGCAGGGTGTCGCGGCCGCCGGGCTTGGACAGGTCCAGGGTGATGGTGCGCTTGTTGCGGCCGAGCAGCTTCCACCACAGGCCGATGCCGTCCTTCGACGGGCCGTGGCCGCGGGACGGGTCGGGCCGGTCCGGGTGCTCGACCTTGATCACCTCGGCGCCGAAGTCGCCGAGCATGGTCGCGGCGAGCGGGCCGGCGAAGAGGGTGGCGAGGTCCAGGACGCGCAGGCCGGTGAGGGGCGCGGGGGCGGCGGTCATGGGCGGGTGGCCTCCCGGTGGGTGAGGTGGGCGAGGGCGTCGAAGCCGGTGCCGTCGAAGTCGGCGACGGAGCTGGCGAGGCGGTTCTTGAGCGGGGCGGTGAGGTGCTGCGGGAGGGCGCCGGGGTCGCCGGTGAGCAGCGCGGCGACGCTGCCCGCGGTGGCCCCGTTGGAGTCGGTGTCCCAGCCGCCGGAGACGGCCCGGCCGACCGACCCGGCGAAGTCGCCGTCGGCGTGGGTGAGGGCGGCGGCGATCAGGGCGGTGTTGGGGACGGCGTGCACCCAGTGATGGCCGGCGTGCCGGGCGTGCAGCTGGTCCACCACCGTGTCGAAGTCGGCGTGGGCGGCGGCCAGTTCGACGGCCTCGCGGACCGCCGTCGCCAGCCGGGAAGCGGGCGGTACGACCGTCAGCCCGGTGGCGAGACAGGCGTGCACGTCGTGGCGGCCGGTGCCGGCGGCGGCGATGACGGCCGCCGCGAACATGGCCGCGTAGACGCCGTTGGCGGTGTGCGTGAGGACCGCGTCGCGGTGCGCCTGTTCGGCGGCGGCGGCCGGGTCGCCGGGGTTGGTCCAGCCGTGCAGGTCGGCGCGGATCAGGGCGCCGATCCACTCCCGGAACGGGTTGCGGTACCGGGCGGTGTCCGGGGGTTCCAGGCCGGCCAGCAGGTTGCGGTAGGCGACGCGTTCGGCGGTGAAGACGCGGCCCGCCGGCAGCTCGTCCAGCCAGATCCGGGCCACGTCGTCGGTGCTGAAGGCGCGGCCGTGCCGCTGGAGCAGCAGCAGGTTCAGGAGCGGGTAGTTGAGGTCGTCGTCCTCGGGCATGCCGTCGATGTTCTCGGCCAGGGAGGTGGCGGCCGAGCGGCGGTTCCAGGGGTGCGCGGCGAGCAGGTCGGCGGGGACGCCGCGGGCGGTGAAGTACGCGGTCGGCGGCCAGTTGCCGGTGGCGCGGGCGAGGCGGCGGATGGCGTCCAGGGGGAGTTTCTCCACCGGTTTGCCGAGCAGGCAGCCGACCGCCCGGCCGAGCCAGGCGGCCGCCAGCCGGGCGGGGTCCGCGGCGGCTCTCCCGACGGGGGCGGGCCAGTGCGGGCAGCGGGCCCTGATCCCGGCCAGGTCGGTCGGCTCGTGCTCGGCCGACGGACAGGGCAGCTCGGCCAGTTCGTCCAGCAGCTCCGCCGCGAGCAACCGCAGGCAGCGGGTGGCCGGCTCGGGGGAGGCGCCCGCGCGAGCCGGGGCGTCGCAGCCGCCGGCCGCCCGCCAGCGCCCGGCGACGGCCGCCGCGTCCCGGCCGTCCTGGGCGGCCTGGCGCAGTTCGTGACCGATCAGGTCCTCGGGCTGCGCCCAGGTCAGACGGAGCACCGGGCTGCTCCGATCCCGGCGAACGCCCGCTCGTGCGCCCGGCGCCGCCGCACGTCCCGGGCGAAGACCTCCCGCGCCACCTCGGTCAGCGTGACGGCCGGCGCCCACAGGTCGAGCCGGCTCGCCTCCGCGACCGTCTTCGCCCACTCCTGTGGTACCGGGGAGCCCAGCGCGCCGGTGATCGCGCCGGCCATGGTGGCGATGGAGTCGCAGTCCCGGCCGTAGTTGACCGCGCCGAGCACCGCGTGCCGGAAGTCGCCGCCGGCCACCAGCACCATGCCCAGGGCGACGGGGAGTTCCTCGATGGCGTGCAGCCGGGACGGGCGGCGGGCGCCGAGGGACGGGGCGCGGTAGTCCGGGCCGACCGTGTCGTACGGGGTGATCGCCGCGCGCAGTGGGGCGAGGGCCGACTCGAAGTCCCGGTACCGGGCGGCCACTTCGCAGACCTTCTCGATCGCCTCCCGGGTGCCGTCCTTGGCCAGTGACAGACAGGCGTCCACCACCGAATGCGGGGTGGCGCCGGGCGCGCAGGCCGCCGCGACCGCCGCCGCCAGCACACCGGCCGCCTCCCGGCCGTACGACGACTGGTGCGCGCCCGCCAGGTCCAGCGCCTCGGCGTAGGCGCCCGCCGGGTGGGCCGCGTTGACCAGGCCGACCGGGGCCGCGTACATCGCCGCGCCGCAGTTGACGACGTTGCCGACCCCGGCCTCGCGCGGGTCGACGTGGCCGTAGTGCAGCCGGGCCACGAGCCACTTCTCGGCCAGGAAGATCCGCTGGAGGGGGAGTGCCTCGGCCGCCAGCTCCGGAATCCAGCGCGGGGTGGTCATCAGGTCCGGGACCAGGTGCTCGGCGACCGCGTAGGCGTCGAGGTGGTCGCGGACGGTGGCGTACACCCTGATCAGCGCGTGCGTCATCAGGGTGTCGTCGGTGACGTGCCCGTCGCCCTTGTGGTATGGCGCGAGCGGGCGGGCGGTGCGCCAGGCGTCGCCGTGCCAGGGGCCGACGATCCCGTGCACCCGGCCGCCGTGCCGTTCGACGATCTGCTCGGGGGAGTAGCCCTCGACGGGGCCGCCGAGCGCGTCGCCGACGGCCGCGCCGACCAGGGCGCCGGTGATCCGTTCGGCCAGCGTGTCTTCCGCGGTGGGGGTCATGCGGGGTGCGGTCCTTCCGGTCGGGCCGGTCGCGCCGCTTCCAGGCGGCCGGCGAGTTCCACCAGGTCCGTGCCGGTGAGGCGGGGCAGGACGCAGCCGGGCAGGGTGCGGCAGGTGTCCCGCCAGGTGGCGGGGATCGCCGTACCGCCGCCGAGGGCGCCGGTCAGGGCGCCGGCCAGGGCCGGGGCGGAGTCCGCGACCCGGGACAGACAGGCCGCCGCCGGCACCGCCTCGGCGATCCGGCCGCGCGCGGCGGTGGCCAGGGCGAGCGCGACCGGGACCGTCTCGGCGGCGGCGATGCCGTAGCTGTAGACGTGGTCGACGATCTGGTGCTCCAGGAGCGGGACCAGGGCGAAGGTGCTCTCGGCGGCCGCCGCCAGGGCCAGGGCCTGCCGGGTGTTGCGGCCGATCTCGGTGGCCGCGGGCAGCTCGGCGAGCGCGGCCGTCACGCACGCCCGCACGTCCGCGCCGGCGAGGGCGCACGCGAGGGCCGCCGCCATCGCCCGCGCGCCGTGCACGCCGTCGCCGTCCTGGGTGTAGCGGGCGTCGAACTCGGCGAGCGCGGCGGCGAGCCGGGGCTCACCGGGGTGGGCGGTGGCCAGGGCGCAGGCCCGGACGCAGGCGGCGTCGTCGAAGTAGTGCGGGTTGTCGTGGCCGGTGGCGGGCGGGCGCAGCCCGGCGGCGAGGTTGCCGAGGCCGGCCCGCACCGAGATCCGGGCCCGCAGCGGCAGCACCGCCGACTCGACCTCGGGCGCGCGGTCCGCCGCGGCGGCGACCTCGGCGGCGATCGCGCTCCAGGTCAGATCGATGGCGGTACGGATACGGCGGTCCCGGCTCAGGTCGCCGAGGGTGCTCGCGTCGCCGGCCCGCAGCACCGCCTCGGCCGCGAACGCCGCCCACTCGGCGTCGTCGGAGGGGCCGAGGCGCAGCGGCTCGGGGGGCTGGTTGAGGGCGATGGGGACGGGCAGGGTGGTGGTGGCGTTCTGCTCGGCGAAGGTGTCCAGTTCCCGGGTGAGGCGCCGGGTCCACTCCGGCATCCGGGCGGCCCGGTGCCGGGCGGCGGGCCAGCCGGCGGCGTCCCCGGCGGCGAGTCCGAGCAGCAGTCCCTCCACCCGGCGGGGGGCGGTCTCCGTACGGTGCTGTCCGCTGCCGGCGGTCGACGGGGGCGCCGTGACGTCGGGCGGGGCGGCGGCGTAGGCCGTGGTGCCGGGGGGCTCGGGCGGGGTGCGGCGGCGGGTCATGAGGGGACCCGGGAGGAGCGGGCGGCCGGCGAGTCCGGCGTCTTCGGCGCCTGCTGTGTCTGCTGTGTCCGCTGCGCCTGCTGCGCCGCCGCCGTCAGCAGGTCCGCCACCGCCAGGACATGGTGGCCGGCCATCGCCGGGAGACAGCTGCCGCGGGCCGGGCCGATCGCGGCCGCCCACTCGGCCGGGATCGCGTCGATGCCGCGCGCCGCGCCGGCCAGCGCGCCCGCGACCGCCGCCGTGGTGTCGGCGTCGCGCCCCATGTTGACGGCCGTCAGCACCGCCTGGGCGAAGTCCCCGTCGGCCGCCGCGTACGCGCCGAAGGCGAGGGCGACCGCCTCCGGGGCCAGGTCGGTCCAGGGGTAACCGCCGACGACCACCGCGCGGCGGACGGCGCGTTCGCCGCGGTGGGCCGCCGTCACCGCCCGGCGCAGCGAGCGCGCCGTCCAGGAGTCGTCGGGCACGACCGCCAGCGCCGCGGCCACCACCGCGCCGGCCGGCGCCCCCGCCATCGCCGCCGCCACCCCGGCGGCCACCGCCTGGCCGCCGTAGATGCCCTCGCCGTCATGGCTGACCGAGCCGTCGACCGCCACCAGCCGGGCCGCCTCCGCGGGACGGCCGGCCGCGAACACCCCGTAGGGCGCGGCCCGCATGGCCAGCCCGTCGCTCCAGGCGTGCCGGTGCTGGGCCGAGATGGGGGCGGCCAGCCCCCGGCGCAGGTTCTCCAGGGTGCCGCGTTCGCTGAATCCGGCGCCCCGGAACGGGCCCTCGTCGCGGTCGGCGATCCACTCGTGCCAGGCCGCCTCCACGTGCGCGGGCGTGAGCGCGGAGCCGTGCCGGGCGAGCAGCAGCCCGGAGAAGATCGCGTACTCCGTGTCGTCGGTGCCGGCCGGGTGTTCGGCGACGTACCCGGTGATGCGGCCCCAGCGGGCCCGGATCTGGGAGGGCTTCAGGTTCTCGGCCGGCGCCCCCAGGGCGTCGCCGACGGCCAGGCCGAGCAGTGCGCCCCGCGCCCGTTCCCGGAGTGCTGCCACCCGACGGCTCCTTCCCTCACAGCCCCTTCGGGACTTTGCGGAACTGTCCCCGGTGCGCGCCGCCCCGCAGCCTCCTGAGCCGCACCATCACCCGGTCGACATATGTGCGGACTAGGGCACGGATGAGCGTTCAAGGGTAAAACCGCAGGTTAGCCCAGCCTTTCCTTGCTGGCGGCCGGGGAATGACCGGCGTAGATTGGTGGTTGTCAAGAAGTGGACGAAGTCTAAAGAAGCCTGAAGAAGCTAGAGGGGGGCCTCGTGGCCATCATCGAAACCGAAGCGACCCTGCATGAGGCGCACCGCGACAACCACACCCACCGGGACGTCAATGGCGGCTGGCTCAGGCCCGCCGTCTTCGGTGCGATGGACGGACTCGTCTCCAACCTCGCGCTGATGACCGGCGTGGCCGGCGGCACCGCCAGCCAGCACACCGTCGTGATCAGCGGTCTCGCGGGTCTGGCCGCCGGTGCCTTCTCCATGGCGGCCGGCGAGTACACCTCCGTCGCCTCCCAGCGCGAGCTGGTCGAGGCCGAGCTGGACGTCGAGCGGCGTGAACTGCGCAAGCACCCGGCGGACGAGGAGGCCGAGCTGGCCGCTCTCTACGAGGGGCGCGGCGTCGACGCGGCGCTGGCCCGCGAGGTGGCCCGGCAGCTGTCCCGCGACCCCGAGCAGGCGCTGGAGATACACGCCCGCGAGGAGCTGGGCATCGACCCCTCCGACCTGCCGTCCCCGCTGGTCGCGGCGGTGTCGTCGTTCGGTTCGTTCGCGCTGGGGGCACTCCTCCCCGTCCTGCCCTACCTGCTCGGCGCCACCGTGCTGTGGCCGGCCGTGCTGCTGGCGCTGGCGGGGCTGTTCCTGAGCGGTGCCGTGGTGGCCAAGGTGACCGCGCGCAGCTGGTGGTACAGCGGACTGCGGCAGCTGCTGCTCGGCGGCGCGGCGGCGGGTGTGACGTACGTCCTGGGCGGTTTGTTCGGAACGGCCGTAGGATAGCCCGGCTCCCGGACTTATGCGTTGGGCCGCATAAGTAGTCATTACTCGTTGCTCAATGGTTTCGAGCGCATGACCACCGGGCATGAGCCGTAAGCGCTGTGGGCAAAGGTGCCCGCGGCACATCCGCGGAACGGGTGACGACGCCTGTTCCGCCCCTTGGTCCGACGGACATCGATCTGTCCCGGCCGGACCCCCACAGCTTTCGCCAACGGGTGTCGGTACCCCCGCCACGTACCCCCTGGCGTCCGCATGTTGGAACGGAATATCCGGTTTCCGAGAACCGTTCCATCATGTAACCTGCACGAAATTTTGCGCTCATCTTGAGCAACGCAGAGGGCCAACGTCGTCCCTCGGCACATTTCGCACTTTGCCACTGACGACGACGGGAGAGCCGATGCGTACGCCGCGCCAGCCGTCCCAGCACTCCGCGAATGGCCAGAACTGGTCCTTCATGGATGCTCGCCCTGCTGCGCAGGGTATGTACGACCCCCGCAACGAGCACGACGCCTGCGGCGTCGGCTTCGTCGCCACTCTCACCGGCGAGGCGTCCCATACGCTGGTCGACCAGGCCCTCACCGTGCTGCGCAACCTGGAGCACCGGGGCGCCACCGGCTCCGAGCCCGACTCGGGTGACGGCGCCGGCATCCTCTCCCAGGTGCCGGACGCCTTCTTCCGCGAGGTGGCCGGATTCAGCCTCCCCGAGGCCGGTCACTACGCCGTCGGCATCGCCTTCCTGCCGGAGCACGGCACCGACGAAGCCGTCTCGCGGATCGAGACGATCGCCGCCGAGGAGGGCCTGACCGTCCTCGGCTGGCGCGAGGTGCCGGTCGCCCCGCAGCTGCTCGGCGCCACCGCCCGCTCGACCATGCCGGTCTTCCGGCAGATCTTCGTCAGCGACGGCGCCTCGCAGGGCATCGCCCTCGACCGCCGCGCCTTCGCGCTGCGCAAGCGCGCCGAGCGCGAGATCGGCGTCTACTTCCCGTCGCTGTCCGCCCGGACCATCGTCTACAAGGGCATGCTGACCACCGGCCAGCTGGAGCCGTTCTTCCCGGACCTGTCCGACCGCCGGTTCGCCTCCGCGATCGCGCTCGTGCACTCCCGGTTCTCCACCAACACCTTCCCGTCCTGGCCGCTGGCCCACCCGTACCGGTTCGTCGCGCACAACGGCGAGATCAACACGGTCAAGGGCAACCGCAACTGGATGGTGGCCCGCGAGTCGCAGCTCGCCTCGGACGTCTTCGGGTCCTCCGCGGACCTGGAGCGGCTCTTCCCGATCTGTACGCCCGACGCCTCCGACTCCGCCTCCTTCGACGAGGTCCTGGAGCTGCTGCACCTGGGCGGCCGGTCGCTGCCGCACTCCGTGCTGATGATGATCCCCGAGGCGTGGGAGAACCACGACTCGATGGACCCGGCCCGGCGCGCCTTCTACCAGTACCACTCCACGATGATGGAGCCCTGGGACGGCCCGGCCTGCGTCACCTTCACCGACGGCACCCAGGTCGGCGCGGTCCTGGACCGCAACGGCCTGCGCCCCGGTCGCTACTGGGTCACCGACGACGGCCTGGTCGTGCTCGGCTCCGAGGTCGGCGTCCTCGACATCGACCCCGCGAAGGTGGTCCGCAAGGGCCGCCTCCAGCCCGGCCGGATGTTCCTGGTGGACACCGCCGAGCACCGCATCATCGAGGACGACGAGATCAAGGCCCAGCTCGCCGCCGAGAACCCCTACGCCGACTGGCTGGAAGCCGGTGAGATCGAGCTGGGCGACCTGCCCGAGCGCGAGCACATCGTGCACACCCACGCCTCGGTCACCCGCCGCCAGCAGACCTTCGGCTACACCGAGGAGGAGCTGCGGGTCCTCCTCGCGCCGATGGCCAAGGCCGGCGCCGAGCCGATCGGCTCGATGGGCACCGACTCGCCGATCGCCGCGCTCTCCGACCGCCCCCGGCTGCTCTTCGACTACTTCACCCAGCTCTTCGCGCAGGTCACCAACCCGCCGCTGGACGCCATCCGCGAGGAACTGGTCACCTCCCTGCGCTCCGCGCTCGGCCCGCAGGGCAACCTGCTCGAGCCGACCGCCGCGGCCTGCCGCTCCGTCGTGCTGCCCTTCCCGGTGATCGACAACGACGAGCTGGCCAAGCTCATCCACATCAACGCCGACGGCGACATGCCGGGCATGAAGGCCGCCACCCTCTCCGGCCTGTTCCGGGTCTCCGGCGGCGGCGACGCGCTGGCCGCCCGGATCGAGGAGATCTGCGCCGAGGCCGACGCCGCCATCGACAACGGCGCCCGCCTGATCGTGCTCTCCGACCGGCACTCCGACGCCGAGCACGCGCCGATCCCGTCGCTGCTGCTCACCGCCGCCGTCCACCACCACCTCATCCGCACCAAGCAGCGCACCCAGGTGGGCCTGCTGATCGAGGCCGGCGACGTCCGCGAGGTGCACCACGTCGCCCTGCTGATCGGCTTCGGCGCCGCCGCGGTCAACCCGTACCTGGCCATGGAGTCCGTCGAGGACCTGGTCCGCGCGGGCACCTTCCTGCCGGGCATGGAGCCCGAGCAGGCCATCCGGAACCTGATCTACGCCCTCGGCAAGGGCGTCCTGAAGGTCATGTCCAAGATGGGCATCTCCACCGTCGCCTCCTACCGCGGCGCCCAGGTCTTCGAGGCCGTCGGCCTGGACCAGGCGTTCGTGACCAAGTACTTCAACGGCACCGCCACCAAGATCGGCGGCGTCGGCATCGACGTCATCGCGGCGGAGGTCGCCGCCCGGCACGCCAAGGCGTACCCCGCCTCCGGCATCGCGCCGGCCCACCGCGCCCTCGACATCGGCGGCGAGTACCAGTGGCGCCGCGAGGGCGAGCCGCACCTGTTCGACCCGGAGACGGTCTTCCGCCTCCAGCACTCGACGCGCTCCGGCAAGTACGACATCTTCAAGAAGTACACGGACCGGGTGAACGAGCAGTCCGAGCGGCTGATGACGCTCCGCGGTCTGTTCGCCCTGAAGACAAGTAAGAACGGCAAGTCCGACCGCCCCTCGATCCCCGTCGACGAGGTCGAGCCGGTCAGCGAGATCGTCAAGCGGTTCTCCACCGGCGCCATGTCGTACGGCTCCATCTCCAAGGAGGCGCACGAGACCCTCGCCATCGCCATGAACCAGCTGGGCGGCAAGTCCAACACCGGTGAGGGCGGCGAGGACGCGGACCGGCTGTACGACCCGGCCCGCCGGTCCAGCATCAAGCAGGTCGCCTCCGGCCGCTTCGGTGTGACCAGCGAGTACCTGGTCAACGCCGACGACATCCAGATCAAGATGGCCCAGGGCGCCAAGCCCGGCGAGGGCGGCCAGCTGCCCGGCCACAAGGTCTACCCGTGGGTCGCCAAGACCCGGCACTCGACGCCGGGCGTGGGCCTGATCTCCCCGCCGCCGCACCACGACATCTACTCCATCGAGGATCTCGCCCAGCTGATCCACGACCTGAAGAACGCCAACCCCCAGGCGCGCATTCACGTCAAGCTGGTCTCCGAGGTCGGCGTCGGCACGGTCGCCGCGGGTGTCTCCAAGGCGCACGCGGACGTGGTGCTCATCTCCGGCCACGACGGCGGCACGGGCGCCTCGCCCCTGACCTCCCTGAAGCACGCGGGCGGCCCCTGGGAGCTGGGCCTGGCCGAGACCCAGCAGACGCTGCTGCTCAACGGCCTGCGCGACCGGATCGTCGTGCAGACCGACGGCCAGCTCAAGACCGGCCGGGACGTGGTCATCGCAGCCCTGCTCGGCGCCGAGGAGTTCGGCTTCGCCACCGCGCCGCTGGTCGTCTCCGGCTGCGTCATGATGCGCGTCTGCCACCTGGACACCTGCCCGGTCGGCATCGCCACCCAGAACCCGGTGCTGCGCGAGCGGTTCTCCGGCAAGGCCGAGTACATCGTCAACTTCTTCAAGTTCATCGCCGAAGAGGTCCGCGAGATCCTCGCCGAGCTGGGCTTCCGCTCCATCGAGGAGGCCGTCGGGCACGCCGAGACCCTCGACGTCACCCGCGCCATAAGCCACTGGAAGGCCCAGGGCCTGGACCTGGCCCCGCTGTTCCACGTGCCCGAGCTGCCCGCCGGCGCGGTCCGGCACCGGGTCACCGAGCAGGACCACGGCCTGGCGAAGGCGCTCGACAACGAGCTGATCAAGCTCGCCGCCGACGCGCTGTCCGCCACCGGCGCCGCCGACGCGGCCCCGGTCCGCGCCCAGGTCGCCATCCGCAACATCAACCGCACGGTCGGCACCATGCTCGGCCACGAGGTGACCCGGAAGTTCGGCGGCGCCGGCCTGCCCGACGACACCATCGACATCACCTTCACCGGCTCGGCCGGCCAGTCCTTCGGCGCCTTCGTGCCGCGCGGCGTCACGCTGCGCCTGGAGGGCGACGCCAACGACTACGTCGGCAAGGGCCTGTCCGGCGGCCGGATCATCGTCCGCCCGGACCGCGGCGCCGACCACCTCGCCGAGTACAGCGTCATCGCCGGCAACACCATCGGCTACGGCGCCACCGGCGGCGAGATGTTCCTGCGCGGCAAGACCGGCGAACGCTTCTGCGTGCGCAACTCCGGCGCGCTGGTCGTCTCCGAGGGCGTCGGCGACCACGGCTGCGAGTACATGACCGGCGGCCAGGCGGTCGTCCTCGGCGAGACCGGACGCAACTTCGCGGCCGGCATGTCCGGCGGCACCGCCTACGTCATCGACCTGGACCGGGACAACGTCAACGCCGGCAACGTCGGCGCGATCGAGGCCCTGGACGACACCGACCGGGCCTGGCTGCACGACGTGGTGCGCCGGCACGCCGAGGAGACCGGCTCCACGGTCGCGGGCAAGCTGCTCGCCGACTGGTCCGCGTCCGCCGAACGCTTCAGCAAGATCATCCCCAGCACGTACAAGGCAGTGCTCGCCGCCAAGGACGCCGCCGAGCGAGACGGTCTCTCCGAATCCGAGATCACCGAGAAGATGATGGAGGCGGCGATCAATGGCTGACCCCAAGGGCTTCCTGAACCACGGCCGCGAGGTCGCCAAGTCCCGCCCGGTCGACGAGCGCGTCAAGGACTTCAAAGAGGTCTACGTGCCCGGCTCCCTGCTGCCGATCATCAGCAAGCAGGCCAGCCGCTGCATGGACTGCGGCATCCCGTTCTGCCACAACGGCTGCCCGCTCGGGAACCTGATCCCCGAGTGGAACGACTACGCCTACCGCGAGGACTGGTCCGCCGCCTCCGAGCGGCTGCACGCCACCAACAACTTCCCGGAGTTCACCGGCCGGCTGTGCCCGGCTCCGTGCGAGTCGGCGTGTGTGCTCGGCATCAACCAGCCGCCGGTCACCATCAAGAACGTCGAGGTCTCCATCATCGACAAGGCGTGGGACACCGGTGACGTGCGGCCGCAGATCCCCGAGCGGCTGTCCGGCAAGACGGTCGCGGTGATCGGCTCGGGCCCGGCCGGACTGGCCGCCGCCCAGCAGCTCACCCGGGCCGGCCACACCGTCGCCGTCTTCGAACGCGCCGACCGGGTCGGCGGCCTGCTGCGGTACGGCATTCCCGAGTTCAAGATGGAGAAGCGGCACATCAACCGCCGTATCGAGCAGATGCGCGCGGAGGGCACCCGGTTCCGCACCGGCGTCGAGGTCGGCCAGGACATCAAGGCCGGCGACCTGAAGAAGCGCTACGACGCCGTCGTGCTGGCCGTGGGCGCCACCACCGCCCGCGACCTGCCGGTCCCCGGCCGCGAACTGGGGGGCGTCTACCAGGCGATGGAGTACCTGCCGCTGTCGAACAAGGTCCAGGAGGGCGACTACGTCACCTCCCCGATCTCGGCCGAGGGCAAGCACGTCGTCGTCATCGGCGGCGGCGACACCGGCGCCGACTGCGTGGGCACCGCGCACCGCCAGGGCGCCGCCTCCGTCACCCAGCTGGAGATCATGCCCCGGCCCGGTGACGAGCGGGACGCGGTACGCCAGCCGTGGCCGACCTTCCCGATGCTGTACAAGGTCACCTCGGCGCACGAGGAGGGCGGTGAGCGGGTCTACTCCGTCAACACCACCCACTTCGAGGGCGACGAGGACGGCAACGTCCAGTGGCTGCACCTGGTCGAGGTCGAGTTCATCGACGGCAGGCTCACCCCGAAGCCGGGCACCGAGCGCAAGATCCCGGCCCAGCTGGTCACCCTCGCCATGGGCTTCACCGGCACCGACCGGGCCAACGGCATGGTCGAGCAGTTCGGCCTGGAGCTGGACCCGCGCGGCAACATCGCCCGCGACGCCGACTTCCAGACCAACGTCCCCGGCGTGTTCGTCGCCGGTGACGCCGGCCGCGGCCAGTCGCTCATCGTGTGGGCGATCGCCGAGGGCCGCTCGGCCGCCAAGGGTGTCGACCGCTTCCTGACCGGCGCCAGCGAACTGCCGGCCCCGATCCGCCCGACCGACCGCGCGCTGATGGTCTGACACCGCGCGCCGGTCCCGCCAGAACTGTCCCGTACAAAGGCGTACGGAACACAGACGGCGCCCGCCCCCGTCCCCGACCGGACACGGGGCGGGCGCCGCCGCACGTTCAGCGCTCAGGGCACCTGGTAGGTGTCGCCGTAGACCTGCCAGGTGAGGGGCGTCGCCAGCGCCAGGTTCCCGGCCGCCAGGAACCGCCGCTGGGCGGTGTCCACCCGGCTGGTGTCGCCGTCCCGGCTGTCGCGCAGCGCCGCGCGGCGCACGTCGAGGAAGGCGTCCAGGAACTCCTTCTCGTCACCGCCCGCCGCCGGGGTCTTCGCCCGCTTCATGGCCTGCTCGCGCAGCCCGTAGAAGCCGTCCGCCCCGGTGTCCGGGCCGTGGAAGATGATCGCGTCGTAGTACACGAACTGGCCCAGCGTGGCCAGCCCGTCCAGCTTGGCCAGCCGCACGGCCGGCTCGAAGTACACCCGGTCGCGCTCCTCCTCCTGCGCCTTCCGGAACGCCGGAACCTCGGCCTCCGCCTGCCAGGCGGCCGTGAACCCCGGGTCCAGACCCTCGTGCGAGTCGGTGCCGTCCACCTTCCGCAGGGCGGGCAGATAGCGGGCCAGGCCGTTGTCCGGGTGGTCGTCGGTGTACCGCTCGACCAGGGTGCGCAGATCGTGCGTGCCGGTGCAGAAACCGGCGATGCCCGCGGTGTAGCCCTGCCCGTCACCGAGGTCCTCGATGCTGCCGTACAGGCCGCGCCAGTCCAGCGTGGAGTTGTCGGCGCTCGCCACCAGGCGCTGCGCCAGCTCCTTCTTGTCCGGGGCGGCCAGCCCGGCCGGCAGGTCGGCGATCACCGCGTCGTCCTGCTCCCGCTCCCGCTCGGCCCGGTCCTTGGCCTCCTCGCGGGCGGACCGGGCGGTCGCGGCGGGCGGAGCGGACGGGGCGTCGCCGGAGTCCGACGGCGAGAAGAGGAAGACCGCCGCCGTGGCCACCACCGGCACGGCCGCGAAGATCAGCACACCGCGCCTCATGCGGCACCTCCGTCGGTCGGGGCGGCCGTGCGGGTCGCGGCGCCCGCGTCGGCCGGCCCGGCCGCCCAGCAGAACATCGGGAGCCGTCTCACACCGCACCCCCGCCCGTCAGCGCCGCCACCCGGGTCAGCGCGGTCACCGCCAGCACCACCAGCAGCGCGGCGCACGCGCCCGCCTGTACCAGCGCCCGGCGGCCGTCGCGGGGCGCCCAGGCGAACGCCGCCGCCACCAGGCCCCCGGTCACCAGGCCGCCGAGGTGGCCCTGCCAGGAGGTGAGTCCGGCCGAGATCAGCAGCCACAGCAGCAGACAGGCCATGAACCGGTTGACCGGCCCCAGGTCGGCCCCGACCCGGCGGGCCAGCACGTAGTACGCCGCGCCCAGCCCGAAGACGCCGCCCGAGGCACCCACCGACGCCTGCCCGGGGCCGGCCAGCAGCAGCACGCACACCGAGCCGCCGAGCACCGCCAGCAGATACAGCACCAGATACCGGACCCGGCCGAGCATCGGCTCCACCACCCGGCCCAGCTGCCACAGCGCGGCCATGTTCATCACGATGTGCAGCAGGCCGAACGTGCCCTCGGTCGGCTGGAGATGGAGGAAGCCGCCGGTCAGCAGCCGCTCCCACTCGCCGGCCACCACGCCCTCGGCGTTGAAGCCCTGGGGGTAGGTCTCCTGGTAGACGTAGTGACCGCCGTCCGGCCCGATCAGCCGCGCGGCCACCATCGAGAAACGGTCCACGATCTCCGGGCGGACCACCTCGGCGACGTAGGCCAGCACGTTGAGCGCGATCAGCGCGTACGTCACCACGGGCGTCGTCGTGACCCGGCCGCCGACGACGGTGCGGGCCCGGCGCACCGACCGCGCCCCCTCCTTCACGCATCCCGGACACTGGTGACCGACGGACGCCGCACGCATGCAGTCCGGGCAGATGTACCGCTCGCACCGGGTGCAGCGGACATGACACTCCACCGCCGGATGGCGGTAGCAGGTCGTGACGACGGGCTCGGGCTCCAAGAGCCGGCTCCTCTGGGTGCTGGGGGGACGCTGGGGTGGCGAACAAAATAGCGAACGCCTGTGGACGGGCTGAGAGCAGGGTCGATCAGTGCCGTAACCTCGGCAGCCGGGGTGGCGTCGCACGAGGGGGAGTCCGGATGGCCGCGATCAGTCTCAGCAAGGTCCAGGAGAGCGCGCCCGCGCTGGTCAGCCTGTACAAGAGCGCCGGTGTCTCACTGACCAAGCACGGGCTGGACGGGGAGCGGGCCGCGGTCTACCTGGTCATCGACTACTCCGGCTCGATGAAGCCGTACTACAAGGACGGCAGCGTGCAGGCGCTCGCCGACCGGGTGCTGTCGCTGTCCGCGCACCTCGACGACGACGGCACGGTGCCGGTGGTGTTCTTCTCCACGGACGTCGACGCCGTCACCGACATCGCGCTCGCCGACCACCAGGGCCGGATCGACCGGATCGTGGCGGGCCTCGGCCACATGGGCAAGACCGCCTACCACCTGGCCATGGACGCCGTCATCGACCACTACCTGGACAGCGGCTCCACCGCCCCCGCCCTGGTCGTCTTCCAGACCGACGGCGGCCCGATCAACCGCCTGGCCGCCGAGCGCTACCTGTGCAAGGCCGCCCGGCTGCCGCTGTTCTGGCAGTTCATCGGCTTCGGCGACCCGGACAGCAAGCAGTTCGACTACCTGCGCAAGCTGGACGACCTGCCCGTCCCGCGGAAGCGGGTCGTCGACAACGCCGGCTTCTTCCACGCCGGACCGGACCCGCGCACGGTGTCCGACGCCGACCTGTACGACCGCCTGGTGGGTGAGTTCCCCAAGTGGCTGGTGGACGCGCGGGCCAAGGGCATCGTCAACCAGCCCTGACACGGGCCCTGTTGCGCGCCGACGTGCTCATGGCACCCTGGGGTCGGCCGAGGGGGGCGTGTCATGGGCGCACGACGCAGCGAACCGGGGCCGGGCGAGCGGGTGGCCGACTGGGCCGACGGCCGCCTCGGCGTCTATGCGCTGGGCAAGACATACATGCGCAAGGTCTTTCCGGACCACTGGTCCTTCATGCTCGGCGAGGTCTGCCTCTACAGCTTCCTGGTCCTCGTCCTCACCGGCGTCTACCTCACCCTCTTCTTCGAGCCCAGCAGCGTCGAGATCGTCTACCACGGCTCCTACGAACCGCTCAACGGCGTCATCATGACCCGCGCCTACGAGTCCACCCTCGACATCAGCTTCGACGTCCGCGGCGGACTGCTGATCCGGCAGATCCACCACTGGGCGGCCCTGGTGTTCTGCGCCGGACTGCTGGTGCACATGATGCGGGTGTTCTTCACCGGCGCGTTCCGCAAGCCGCGCGAGCTGAACTGGGTGTTCGGCTGGACCATGCTGATGCTGGCCCTGATCACCGGCCTGACCGGCTACTCACTCCCCGACGACCTGCTCTCCGGTACCGGCCTGCGCTTCGCCCAGGGCGCCATCCTGTCCATCCCGCTGGTGGGGACGTATCTCGCCTTCTTCCTCTTCGGCGGCGAGTTCCCCGGCGACGACATCATCTCCCGGCTCTACCCGGTCCACGTCCTGGTGCTGCCCGGCATCATCCTCGCCCTGGTCGTCGCCCACCTGGCGCTGGTCTTCTACCACAAGCACACGCAGTACCCCGGGCCCGGCCACACCGAGCAGTCGGTCACCGGCATGCCGTTCCTCCCGGTGTACATGGCCAAGGCGGGCGGCTTCTTCTTCCTGGTCTTCGGCGCCCTGTCGGTCATGGGCGCGATCGCCACGATCAACCCCGTCTGGGCCTTCGGCCCCTACCGCGCCGACCTGGTCACCACCGGCGCCCAGCCCGACTGGTACCTCGGCTTCTCCGAGGGCCTGATCCGGGTGATGCCCGGCTGGGAGATCAACGCCTGGGGCCACACCCTCCAACTGGGCGTCTTCATCCCCTTCATGCTCTTCCCGCTGCTCCTCGCCGCGATCGGCGGCTACCCGTTCGTCGAGGCGTGGATCACCGGTGACACACGCGAGCACCACGTGCTGGACCGGCCGCGCAACGTCCCCACCCGCACCGGCCTCGGCGTCGCCTGGCTGACC
This sequence comes from Streptomyces sp. JW3, assembly GCF_052216785.1. Classification (NCBI taxonomy): domain Bacteria; kingdom Bacillati; phylum Actinomycetota; class Actinomycetes; order Kitasatosporales; family Streptomycetaceae; genus Streptomyces; species Streptomyces sp. JW3. Next base: position 77,573 of record NZ_JBQOUX010000022.1, read on the forward strand.
CAGTACGCGGTCCTGCTGGTCGGCGGCGGCAACGACCTGTGGGCCACCCGGTTCCACCTGTCCATCAACGCCATCACCTGGTTCGTCCGGATCGCCTTCTTCGCCGCCCCGGTCCTCGCCTTCGTCCTCACCCGTCGCATCTGCCTCGGCCTCCAGCGCCGCGACCGCGACAAGGTGTTGCACGGCCGCGAGTCGGGCATCATCCGGCGCCTGCCGCACGGCGAGTACATCGAGGTGCACGAACCGCTGACGCGGGCCCAGCGGTTCGTGCTCACCCAGCACGAACAGGCTCCGCCGTACGAGGCGGGAGCGCGGGTGGACGGCAACGGGGTGGCCCGCAGGGTGCCTGCGACGCACCGGCTGCGGGCAAGGCTGGCGCGGGCGATGTACGGGCCGGGGACGTACGTGGCGAAGCCCACGGAGGAGGAGTACCGGGAGGTGACCCGAGGGGGGCATTGAACAGCCCCGCGCCCCTCACCGGGCGCGTTCAGCTCACGTGTCGCAGTCAAGAACCGTCCTGCACAGCCCGCACCGCGCCCGCACCCGCCCCCGTACCGGTACCCGGATGCGCTGGTGGCAGGTCGGGCAGGGGAACGACACCCGCCCGTCGGGGGAGAACGCGTACGCTACCCCCGGCCCCCCGGCGGGACGGTGCTCCTGGGCATGCCGCCGGTCGCGCGCATAGCGCCGCCGCCCCGCCCAGCCGGCCGCCGTCAGCGGCGGCTGCCGCTCGTCCCGGCGGGCCCGCTCCCGGCCCGCCGCGTACGCCGCGTACGCCTGCGCACTGGTGAACCACACCGACGGGTCCTCCCCGAACACCGCCGCCCGCTTGGCCAGCACGTACCCGAACTCCTCCGGCGTCAGATACCCCAGCTTCTGCGAGGACCCCGCGTCCTGGCGGAACGCGTCCAGGAGCAGCCACCCCGCGCCCAGATACGCCGTCACCGTGTCGGTCAGGATCTCGTTGTCCCGCGTGCCCGGGAACGACAGCCCCAGCCGGTGCAGGTAGACGTGCGTCACCTCGTGCGCCAGGGCCGCCCCGATGTCCCGCCGGTGCGTGCGGAAGCGGTCGTTCAGCTCGACGAAGTACTCGGGCCCGGCGGCCAGTTCGACATGGGCGGCGTGGGACATCGCCCGGAAGGAGACGATCAGCCGCGCGTCCGGGAGGCGGTAGTGCCGTACCAGCTCGTGGGCGACCCGCTGCGCGCCCAGATACAGGTCGTCCGTGTCGCAGAACGCCACGTCGGCCGGCGCCACACTGGCCGCGAAGGTCTGGACGGTGTCGTACGACAGCCGCCGGTACAGCGCGGTGACGGCGGCCCGCACCGTCTCCAGGTGCGGGAAGCCGCGCTCGACCGGCCCGTCGTCCGCCACGTCCGCACCCCCACGACGCCGAGAACCCTCTTCCACTGTACGGCGCGCTGTCCGGCCCCGCCCCGCTCCGGTCGCACCGCCCCCTTTTCGGGTCCTGCTTTTCGGGTCCTGAGACGGTCCGGCGCCGGCCGCGCCCCGACCCGTAGGCTGACCCGTCATGACCACCAGCAACACCGGTAACAGTGGAGCCGACCCCGCCGTCCGCGAGGAACTCGTCCGGCTGCGCGACAGCATCGACAACATCGACGCGGCCGTCGTCCACATGCTCGCCGAACGTTTCAAATGCACCCAGCAGGTCGGCCACCTCAAGGCCCGCCACCAGCTGCCGCCCGCCGACCCGGCCCGCGAGGCCGAACAGATCGCCCGGCTGCGGACCCTGGCCGAAAGCGCCAAACTCGACCCGGCCTTCGCCGAGAAGTTCCTGAACTTCATCATCGCCGAGGTCATCCACCACCACGAACGCATCGCGGAGCACGCCGGCCACGGCTTTGCCCCCGCGCCCGACTGATCCCGGCGGATCGCGGTGGTTCCCGGCCGAGGTCGCACCCGGGGGAGTGACACACGGGCTTGCACGGGGCATGCTGCGCTGTGCACCCCCCGCCGGGCGACGGACACCCGCCGCCGGCTCCTCGCACGCCACCGGACGTGCCCGAGGAAGGGACGTCGGGCCATGCCGTCGGATGCCGCACCCCCGCCGGGCGCCGGAGCGCTCCCGGACCCCGGAATACTCATCGTCGACGACCACGTGGACACGCTCTACGCCCTGGAGAGCGCCCTCGCCCCGCTCGGCTACCGGCTCCAGCGGGCCACCAGCGGCGACGAGGCGCTCAAGCAGGTGTTGCGCGGCCAGGTCGGCCTGCTCCTGCTCGACGTACGGATGCCCGGCGTCGACGGCCTCGACGTGGTCCGTTACATGCGCCGGGTGGAGCAGACCCAGCGCATCCCGGTGGTCCTGCTCACCGGCTTCGGCTTCGACCCCGAGCTGAGCGCCGCCGCCTTCCGGCTGGGCGTCGCCGACCTGGTCCTCAAACCGGTGGACCCCTGGACCCTGCGCACCAAGGTCCGCCACCTCTACGACACCCACCGGCACCAGATCGCCCTCGAACGCGAACTGCGCGACCTGCGCGCCCGCCTGCGGGAGTACGCCGGGGAGCACGCCGGGGGCGGTCCCGCCCGTCCCGGCCGCCCCCACCCGCATGAGGAGATGCGCGGGGAGGCGCGCGAGGAGGAGTGCGGAAGCCTCCAGAAAGACCGGACATAAGCCGCGTACCGCACCGCCGCTGTGCCCTCCGGGCGGCATCGGGCAGCATGTCGTCCATGTCCGTACTGACGCGCGACGAAGCGCAGACCCGTGCCAAGGCCCTCGACGTGCACCACTACACGATCGCCCTCGATCTGACCGGTGGCGACGAGACCTTCGACTCCCGCACCACCATCCGCTTCACCGTCCGCGGCAAGAAGGCCGCCAAGGACACCTTCGTCGAGGTCAGGCCCGCCCAGCTGCGCAGCGTCACCCTCGACGGACACCCGCTCGACCCGGCAGCCCTCGACGACAACCGGCTGCCGCTGAAGAACCTCACCCCCGGTGACCACGAACTGCGCGTCGACGCCGCCATGGCCTACTCCCGCACCGGCGAGGGCATGCACCGCTTCACCGACCCCGCCGACGGCGAGACCTACCTCTACACCCAGCTCTTCATGGACGACGTGCAGCGCGTCTTCGCCGCCTTCGACCAGCCCGACCTCAAGGCCCGCTTCGACCTCACCGTCCGCGCCCCCGAAGGCTGGACCGTCCTCGCCAACGGCGTCACCGAACCGACCGACGACGGCCGCTGGACCGCCGCCACCACCCCGCCGATCTCCACCTACCTGGTCGCGGTCGCCGCCGGCCCCTGGCACTCGGTCACGACCGAACACCGCGGCCTGCCCTTCGGCATCCACTGCCGCCGCTCGCTCGCCGCGCACCTGGACACCGACGCCGACGAGATCCTCGACCTCACCCGCGCCTGCTTCGACCGGTACCACGAGAAGTTCGACGAGCCCTACCCCTTCGACTCCTACGACCAGGCGTTCGTCCCCGAGTTCAACGCCGGCGCGATGGAGAACCCGGGCCTGGTCACCTTCCGCGACGAGTTCGTCTACCGCTCCGCCGTCACCGACACCGAACGCCAGACCCGCGCCATGGTCATCGCCCACGAGATGGCCCACATGTGGTTCGGCGACCTGGTCACCCTGCGCTGGTGGGACGACATCTGGCTGAACGAGTCCTTCGCCGAGTACATGGGCTACCAGACCACCGCCGAGGCCACCCGCTTCAGCGGGCCCTGGACCGAGTTCGGCGTCACCCGCAAGTCCTGGGGCTACGACGCCGACCAGCGCCCCTCCACCCACCCCGTGGCCCCCGAGGACGTCCCCGACACCGCCTCCGCCCTGCTCAACTTCGACGGCATCTCCTACGCCAAGGGCGCCTCCGCCCTGCGCCAGCTCGTCACCTGGCTCGGCGAGAAGGACTTCCTGGCCGGCATCAACATCCACTTCGCCCGGCACAAGTTCGCCAACGCCTCGCTCGCCGACTTCATCGACTCCCTCGCCGCCGCCACCGACCGAGACGTGCCCGCCTGGGCCGACGCCTGGCTGCGCACCACCGGCGTCGACACCCTCACCCCCCGCCTCACCCCCGGCCCCGGCGGCACCCGCACCCTCACCGTCGACCACACCGGCAGCCGCCCGCACCGCGTCGCCGTCGGCCTCTACGACCCCGACCTCACCGACGAGCACCGGCTCACCCCGCGCACCCGCCTCGAACTCGACATCCCGCAGCGCGAACCGCACACCCTCGGCAAACGCCCCGCCCTGCTGCTGCTCAACGACGGCGACCTCACCTACACCAAGGTCCGCTTCGACCCCGAGTCCTTCGCCACCGTCCGCGACCGGCTCTCCGGCCTGCCCGACCCGCTCACCCGGGCCGTCGTCTGGAACGCCCTGCGCGACGCCGTCCGCGACGGCGAACTCGACCCCGCCGCCTACCTGGACGCCGCCCGCACCCACCTGCCGTACGAGACCGACCTCGCCCTCCTCCAGGGCGTGCTCGCCTTCGCCCACGGCCACATCGCCGACCGCTGCCTCACCCCGGACCGGCGGCCCGCCGCCCTGGCCACCCTCACCGACCTGTGCCGCGACCTCATCCGCCGCACCGAGGACGGCGACCACCCCGGGCGGCGGCTGATCGCCGTACGGCACCGGATCGCCACCGCCGCCCACCCCGACACCATCGCCGCCTGGCTGGCCGACGGCACCGTCCCCGGCGGTCCCGAACTCGACCCCGAGCTGCGCTGGCGCATCCTCACCCGACTCGCCGTCCTCGGCGCCACCGACGAGGCCGCCATCGCCGCCGAACTCGACCGCGACCCCAGCGCCACCGGCCAGGAAGGCGCCGCCCGCTGCCGCGCCGCGCTGCCCGACGCCGCGGCCAAGGCCCGCGCCTGGGACGCCATGTTCGCCTCCGACGACCTCTCCAACTACCTGTTCACCGCCACCGCCCAGGGCTTCTGGCAGCCCGAACAGGCCGACCTGCTGGGCGCGTACGTGCCGCGCTACTTCCCCGACGCGGTCGCCGTCGCCGCCCGCCGCGGCCCCGCCATCGCGGCCGCCGCCGGCCGCTTCGCCTTCCCCGCCCACGCCGTGGACGCCGACACCCTCCGCCTCGGCGCGGACTGCCTGCGCGACGCCGACCCCGTCCCGTCCCTGCGCCGCCGGCTCGTCGACGAACTGGACGACCTGGCGCGGGCGCTGCGGGTCCGGGAGACGCACGGAAGCTGATCCCCCGCGGGGCGGCCGCGGGCGGTTCGTGGCTGGTCGCGCGGTTCCCCGCACCCCTCCAGGGG